>CAYOLQ010000266.1:0-1510 GCA_964404825.1 uncultured Chitinophaga sp. | reverse complement strand
AGTCATTCTATGCGTTACAAGTGCAAAAAACTATTTAAAAAATTGAAATAATACTTGTTCGAAAGTTGCGACAAAAAGATTCTCTCCCAGAGAATAGGGTGCAGCACATTCAGGTACAATAAAAAAAGCTTGTTTGGGCTTTAAATCCAGCATAACAGTTGTCATAGATTTTGTCCGTTTGGGTTCAGGATTATATTTGGCATCTATTGCAGCTAAGCATGTTAAACCTTTGAAAACAATCAGATCACATTCTGCTCCGTCAGCTGTACGATAAAAATAATACTGATATTCTTCACCAAGAGTATTGATAATATTTTCAATTACGTAGCCTTCCCACATATTACCAAGCAATGGATGACGTAACATATCTTCATAGAGTTGCAATCCCAGTAGAAAGTTTATTATTCCTGAGTCTCTGAAAAAAATTTTAGGCGATTTTACTAACCGTTTACCCAAATTGGCGTACCAGGGTGGCAATAACCTGATAATGAACGATTTTTCAAAATACATAAGAATGTTTTTTACCGTCATAGCGTTTAACCCGAGCGAATTTGCCAGATTATTAATATTCAATAAGTTGCCATGCATTGAAGCCAGCATATATAATAATCGCTGGATATCGGAGGAAGAACTGCCTAATCCCATCATTCGCAAATCACGTTCCACGTAAGCTGATAGAAAAGACTTCATCCATATTCCACGGATTGTATCATCTGTTTCTGTGAATACAGTTGGGAAACCACCTCTTAACCAATGGGTACGAAAATCGGCAAATTGACTTATCTCGTCATAAATAAACGGTGTAAGTTCGGTATAAACAACACGGCCGGCCAGAGTTTCATTGCTCATAAGAAGCAAGTCCTTGCTTGCAGAACCAAGTAGAATAAAACGTCCATTGATCCGGTTTATATCGATGGCTGAACGCAAGACTGGAAATAATTCGGGTTTACGTTGAATTTCATCGATAATAATTGTTTTATTCTGCACAGCATTAAAAAACTCAAGAGGATTCCCTAAAACTGCGTTGTCGGTTGGATTTTCAAGGTCAAGATACACTACCTCCTTTTCGAGTTGGGAAGAAATCGCTTTCACTAAAGTCGTCTTTCCAACTTGTCGCGGACCTAATACTGCAACTGCGGGAAAATGCTTCAATAATTTCAGAAGCATGCTTTCAATTTTTCTGTTTATATACATACTATCGGAATTATCCCCGCAAATATATAACTAAATTATAGATTTGCGGGGATCTTTTAAAAAAAGTAAAGATGAATTTAGTTTAAGAGAAGTCCGACCTGTTTAAGACAACTTAGTGCTTCTTAGTGCTCTAAGTGCCTTAGTGGTAAGTAGAAGAGTTTAGGTTGCTTGGTTTCAATTAATTCAAAAAGCAAAGTTCAAATTGCAAAATGCAAAATTGAAACCCCTTCTCCGTGTCGCCACTTGCTTTGACGCTCTTAGCCTGTCGTTTTATGCTGCGACTAAAAGTCGCAGCACCCGGGCTCAATACTCATCC
>CAYOLQ010000265.1:956-1639 GCA_964404825.1 uncultured Chitinophaga sp. | reverse complement strand
AGTCTGGATGAATAGCCCTTTCCATCCTAATCTCATCCCCTGAATAAAATCCTTCGGCATAGTCCATCGCTGTAGCTTTGATTGCAGTTGAATCGGCTAGCTGTGAAAATCCTTTTACTGAAATAAAAATAAAAGCGATAATTAATAGTTTTTTCATTTTTGTTCCTCCTGATTTTACATGATGATTATTTAATAGTGATTTTAAGACTTAAAACTATTTAATTTATGCCCTCCCCGACATTACCCATTTTGCCCAATCATGTCTGTTATTATCTTTAGCTTGCATTGCTGGCTTCATCTACTCCCAATTCAAGTAAAACAAAATCTAATGTTTGAGTACCAGTTTGATTACCAGTTTCACCATTCATATTTTCCACGATTAGTCTATCCTCATTGCCACTTAAACTAAGTATGTTACTCTTTACTATTAGTTCAAATGTGCCTTGAGGATCAAGAGGTCCATATAAACGGTTGCTTTATCAATCTTCAGTTGAATAAATACCTGGTTTAAATCTTCAATATCGGAGTATAGTGACTGAGGATCGGAAGATTTTCCATATGCTCGACGATCATACCGAACAACTTGGTAATTCTTAGCTAGAACAGGGAACTGTTCGTCCCAAATTTCACGGTGAACCATTCCATCATGTAACAGCACGATATTTTCTCCTTTACCCGCTGTT
>CAYOLQ010000265.1:0-946 GCA_964404825.1 uncultured Chitinophaga sp. | reverse complement strand
TCAACAATAATGTATCCGGAATCTACAGCAACAGAAGATTTGCTTTCAGATTTCTGTGAAAATAAGTTAATTGCCGTTAAAGCAATTAAACAAAAGGTAACCGTTGTTCTTTTCATCCTGTTTAACACGTTGTTTATGGTTCTGCTATTGGGAATTCCAATTAAAAATATGCAAATGACCACGCTTGCACAACTATAATCGGTCAGTACTATGCGAAAAGAGCCAAACATATAAAAACACCGGACGTCATAAAACGTTATTCATCCCTCAGACCTTCCTCCGGGTTGTCCAATGCGGCTTTAATGACGTGAACACTGATGGTTAAACCAGTAATCAGAATGACAAGCAACAAGGGCAGCATGAATAAACCGGCAGAAAGACTCATTCTCATGGCAAAGGATTCCAGCCAGTAATTTATTCCGTAATAAGCTATGGGGAAGGCAATGATAAAGGATATCAGGATAAGCAACAGAAAATCCCTGCTTAAAAATAGCACAATCCCGGAAACTTCTGCTCCCATCACTTTCCGGATGGCGATCTCTTTGGTTCGCTGTGTGACCATGAAGGAGGACAAGCCCAGGATGCCGAGGCTGGTGACCAGGATGGCCAGGAATGAAAAGATGGCGAATACGGCTCCGAACAGTTCATCCGATCGGTATTGCCGGTTGTAATATTCATCGAGGAAATAATGTTCAAACGGGTTTCCGGGGAAAAATTCATCGAACTGGTTTTTGATCTCCGCCAGGTTCGGCACTGTATTTTGCATGTTCATCTTCAGCACGAACAACCCTCTTACATCCCTGCCGGTGGGCATGAACCTGAAAATATGGGGCTCAAAGGCCTGCTTGACCGACTGCTGATGGTAATCTTTGAGCACCCCGACCACGGTGTACAACTTTCCCCAGTAATCGACCTGTTGCCCGATGGCGGCGGCAGCGCCCGGAAA
>CAYOLQ010000264.1:0-1828 GCA_964404825.1 uncultured Chitinophaga sp. | reverse complement strand
CCCCTTGGCAATCATCCCTGGGGTTTGTATCCCATGGGATCCGCATGGCATTGCCAGGCTGTATGGGATCAGTTTGCGTTTACACAGGATACCGGGTACCTGCGAAAACAGGCATATCCGCTACTAAAGGAGGCGTCGGTGTTCTGGCTCGAAAACCTCGTCAGATATAATGGTTATCTGATTACGGCACCATCGGTTTCGGCGGAGCACGGAGCGTTAATGACAGAGAATGGTCTGAATCCTGCTTTTCATGATTCAGTCAGCAATCGCTATCACTATTGCCTGCCGGGTATTTATCAGGATATTGAGATGTTGTGGGATCTGTTTACCAATACTTCCGGTGCAGCAAAAATACTGGGTGATGATAGTTTCGCCGATTCCCTTCTGAAAACCAGACAGGAGCTCTTACCCTTGAAAATCGGGAAACATGGTCAGCTTCAGGAATGGTATGAAGATATTGACGATCCGGAGTGCCATCACCGGCATATCGCTCATTTGTATGCCGTTTGTCCGGGAAGTCAGATAAATCCATATAAAACCCCTGAACTGGCACTTGCCGCCAGGAAATCGCTGGACATGAGAGGTGACGGTCGCTATATGCAGCAGGAACTGGCCTCGGGAGGTAACTGGGCAAGGGCCCACAGGATGTGGTGCTGGACAAGATTATCGGATGGAAACCGTGCAAATAAGATTATGACAGAAATGCTGACGGAGCAAGGGTTTGAAAACGGACTTACATATCAGCATGCAGATTACCACTGGGAACGAAAAGATCTGTTTATGGAGGGCGGGCTTTATTGCCATTTTCAACTCGATGGCTCTGCATCGCTTCCGGGCTGCATAGCTGAAATGCTTGTTCAGTCGCATCTGGAGGAAATCCATCTCCTGCCTGCATTACCTGATGAATTGCATACGGGAAAAATCAGCGGACTGAAGGCACGGGGCAGCTATAAAATTTCTTTGGAATGGAAAAGCGGGAAGTTAATCGGGGCAGAAATTGTTGGTAAAATGGATAGCAAGGTTCCTGTTGTTCGTGTTAAAGGGAAATTAATAGATTTGGCAGATTCGGGAATTATTGTGTTCAGAAGGTCTGGTTCCTAATCATTATTGTCCGGAAAAAATTAAATTATGAAATGAGATAGTTCTAAACATAGCCAATACCAAAATATTTAAAATAGATAATTATAAATTCTGAAATATTTAGTAACATTGCTAATCCTCAAACATGTTATGAGTTTTTCCTCTTCAGACCAGGCAGAGGATTTATTCAGGACTGCTTGACTGATACTAACAAAACGCGTACACTACTAACTACAATACGATGAATTTTTCCTGCTTAAATTCAGTTTTTAGCAGTAGCAAATCCAAATTTGCTATTCTGTTTATGGCAAGTATGTTTCTAACCTTTTGTAAGGAAGAACCCCAAATCTGGGATGCAAAACCACAAGATCAGCTTATTGCTGAATACATAATGGACAATCCCGAAAATTATTCCGAATTTGGTAAACTTATGATATTAACAAATTTGGAGTCGCTGTTGAATATCAGAGGTCCTTTTACCCTGTTTCTCCCAACCGATGAAGCCATGCGGGCATATTACACTGAAAAAAATGTTACTTCCCTTGAAGATTTTTCAGCGGCGGAATTAAAAAGTCTTATGTACAATCACCTAATTGCTAACGAAATTCAAACCGGTGAATTCGGACTTGGCGCTCTCAGAGATACGAATGCCATAGGCGATTATCTTGTAACAGAATTTCAGGGAGCAGAGATTATTCTTAACAAGTATTCAAGGGTTATTAAGAGGAACATCAAGACTGCTAATGGG
>CAYOLQ010000263.1:0-1881 GCA_964404825.1 uncultured Chitinophaga sp. | reverse complement strand
CCACAACATTATTTAAAGCATCCAGAGTTTGATCGGGGGTTGTTCCGTCTCCCAGAATTTCCACTTCGTTGAGTGTTTCACCCAGGAAAATAATGGTTGCCTGCATGCGGGGATCGCCGGGTTCAAAAGAATCCCTCAGGTTAATACTTGGCCTGTTGAATCCCCATCCCCTGTTTGGAGATCCTCTTACACCCTGGGTATTTGCATACTGATTACCGGGAGTGCCTTCCAGACTTAAGGCTCCTACTTCAAATACCGATTCGATTCCATTTTCTCCCAATAAACTATTTGCATCCTCAAAGTTAGGTTCGAGTTCATATTTGTCGGAATTTATAACCTCCAACGCATATTTTGCTGCATTCGCGAAATCTTTACGGAACAGGTAAACTTTTGCCAGGTAAGCCTGAGCAGCGCCTTTTGTTGCTCTTCCCAAATCTTTTACTCCGTATTCATCTTTTAGCGGAAGATTGTCTTTTGCGTAAGTTAAATCCGCGATTATAAGATCGAACACTACCGAAGTATCTGATTTTGCCAGTTTCAGAGGAGGGGTTGAAGATGTAACAACCGGCACTTCTCCCCATGCTCTGACCAGATCAAAGTAAAACAAAGCCCTCAGAAAGCTTGCCTCTGCTACGAATCTGTTCTTGAGATTCTCATCAATGGGTAAAGCAGCAACTTTCTCTATCACAACATTTGCTCTTTTAATTCCCTGATAAAGGGTGGACCACCAACGATCAAGACCGTCTGCAGTAGTGGTAAAGGTAAAATTGTCGTAAGGACCAACGTTTGGCAGCTGATCATTGGGATTACTGCCTTTATGTGCATCATCCGACATTACATCAAGAATAGGAAATCCCCCGGAATTAAAGTTCCAGTCGCGAACTGTGGCATATACAGCATTTGTAGCCAGTAAAGCATCACTTGCTGTGGAAGGAAAAACTTCCTGAGTGAGTTTGCCCTGGGGATTTTTCTCCAGAAAATCTTCGCATCCGGTTATAAGCATCAGGGATGCGAATATCGATATTATGTATTTATAGCTTGTTTTCATGGTCAGAATGTAAGATTAACACCAAATGAATATACAGTTGTAACAGGATATTTTCCATCATCAATACCATTTGACAGTTCATCGCTGCTGCCAATTTCGGGTGTATATCCTGTATATTTAGTAAGAGTCAGAAGGTTGGAACCTTTTATATATACCCGCAGGCGGGCAATATACAGTTTTTCAGAAACCGATGCCGGCAGCGTATAGCCGAGCATTACGTTTCTAAGCCTGATGAAAGAGCCATCCTGAATAAAGCGGTCTGAAGGGATGTAATTATAACCACCCCATGAAGGTCTTGGTTCAGTAGTGCTTGATCCGGGCCCTGTCCACCTGTCAAAAACATGTTTTTCAAAATTATAGGGATCGGGTCTCACAACTTCCTTCCCGTTAAATATTTTATTTCCGGTCTGACCTTGAATGTCGACAGAAAAATCGATCCCCTTATAATCGGCTGAAAAATTAAAACCGAATATAAATTTGGGTATCGGGGAACCTATGTAAGTTCTGTCCTGTCCGTTAATTTTATCATCATCATAAACATCAACAAACCTGAGGTCGCCGATTCCGGCACTAGATGAATGGGGATATGCAGCAAGATCATCAACTGACTGAAATATCCCATCTGTTTTATATCCGAAAAATGCACCAATGGGTAAACCAATACGACTTTGTGTAACCGGAATCCCGTTTCCCAAAGCTCAACCTATAAGTACTGAGTCGATACCGCTGCTTCCTCCAACTTCAAGAACCTCATTATGGATTGTGGAGCCAAGAAATCCGATGCTGTAATTTAAATCTCCGCGTTTTTCTCTCCAGTTTATATTAAATTCATA
>CAYOLQ010000262.1:0-1886 GCA_964404825.1 uncultured Chitinophaga sp. | reverse complement strand
CCGGTACCGAATTGCGAAATAAGAAAATCGGTATTCATGCTTACGGATACGTTGGACGCATTGTGGCTTTGATCGCAAAAGGTTTCGGAATGAAAGTGTATGCTCATGACCCTTTTGTTGATCGTGTTCTCATTGAAAACGATGGTGTGAAATTTGAGGAAACAACTACGGATTTGTTTAGCAAGTGTCAGTATGTTTCCCTTCACATCCCCCTGAATAAGGATACCAGAGAAGCTATTAATTACGAACTCATGAGTTCCATGCCCGAGGGCGCTACTATTGTGAATACTGCACGAAAAGAAATTATTCACGAACCTTCGCTTTTGAAGATGTTTGAGTTGAGACCGGATTTCAGGTATGCAACAGATATCGAACCCGACTGCAATGAGCAACTGTTACAATACAAGGGCCGTTATTTTGCAACTCCCAAAAAAATGGGAGCACAGACTGCAGAAGCCAATATGAATGCAGGTGTTGCGGCAGCCCGGCAAATTATAAACTTTCTGGAAAAAGGTGATAAAACTTTCCAGGTAAATAAATAAGGAAATCACAAATTGTAAATTCACTAAAGACGCATGGCTCCGCATCAGGAATGCGTCTTTATTTTTTAATAAAAACAAAATACATGGCAATTATCAAACCATTCAAAGGATTCAGACCCCTGAAAAAGCACGTGGATCAGGTAGCATCCAGACCCTATGATGTATTAAACTCGGAAGAGGCAAGAGAAGAAGTTAAAGGGAATCCCCATTCCTTTTTGCATGTGGTAAAACCGGAAGTAGACCTTCCTCCTGACGTTGATCTGCATTCGGATATCGTTTACAATAAGGCAAAAGAAAATTTGAAAAAGCTAATTGCCGAAGGAATGTTTGTACAGGATAAAGAGGAGTGCTTTTATATTTATGCCCAGACCATGTGGGGTAAAACCCAATACGGAATTGTTGGCTGTGCTGCTGTTGAGGATTATATGAACAATGTTATCAGAAAGCACGAGCTTACCCGACCGGATAAGGAAGAAGATCGCATGAACCACATTCGTGTTTCTAACGTTAATGCCGAACCTGTTTTCTTTGCCTATCCTGACCATAAAAAATTAAAATCAATTACCTCTGCTGTAGTTAGCGGAAAACCTGAGTATGACTTTAAAACCAATGATGGTGTGGGTCACCAACTGTGGGTGATACAGGATAAAGCAGTAATTTCAGAAATCGAAGACATTTTCAAAAATGATATTCCCTTTACCTATGTTGCAGATGGCCACCATCGGACTGCCGCAGCTGCTCTGGTAGGAAATGAAAGAAAAAGGAATAACCCTAATCATACAGGTAAAGAGGAGTACAACTATTTTCTGGCCGTCCATTTTCCCGCGGGAGAACTTACCATTATTGATTATAACCGGATGGTGAAAGATTTAAACGGACTGATTTCAGATGAGTTTATTTCGAAACTGGAAAAGAGTTTTAGTGTCGAAGCAAAGGGAAAAGAAATCTACAAACCTTCCAGACTGCATAATTTCAGCATGTATATTAATGGAACATGGTATTCCTTAACTGCTAAACCGGGTACATTTAACGACAATGATCCTATTGAATGCCTTGATGTAAATGTGCTTTCAGAAACTGTATTAACTCCGATACTCAATATCACCGACCTTCGCAAGTCAAACCGCATTGATTTTGTGGGAGGAATCAGAGGACTAGGAGAGCTGAAGAAGAGAGTGGATAGCGGTGAAATGAAGGCAGCATTTGCCTTATATCCGGTGAGTATGAAGCAACTGATGGATATTGCGGACACCGGAAATATTATGCCTCCAAAAACCACATGGTTCGAGCCTAAGCTAAGAAGTGGTCTAGTTATTCACGATCTGGGATAAAAATAGCAACAGT
>CAYOLQ010000261.1:0-1889 GCA_964404825.1 uncultured Chitinophaga sp. | reverse complement strand
GCGACTACATCATCAGGAAACGAATAGAGCGTGCTCAATTCTTATTGCTAACAACAGATCTTTCACAAAATCAGATTTTTGATCAGACCGGCTTCCGAAGCGCCTCCTATTTCTCAAGGATATTCAAAAAGCACACCACTTATTCACCTATGCAGTATCGGTTGCAGAGGGGTTGAATAGAAGGGGTAATAACAAAATCTTTGTGCCTCAATTTCTTCTTTTCCCCGTTTAGTGTTAAAGCAACATCTTCATCGTCTGCATGATTGACAAGTTTAGTTGCCACCATATCGTAAGCAGGGGATAGCTTTCCTGGTAATATAAAAAAACTCTCCCGCATCGATCTGGCGACCAAATGCGGGAGATAGAAAAACCGAAAAAGTGTGTAAAAATACTTGGGTCTAATTTCTTTTATAGTAGATATCGTAAGCAATCCAGTCGACCAGATAGGCGGCAAAATATACCTGGTGCAGGGAGGCGAAAAGGGTTGTGATGTCTGTAAGTGATTTACCTATGAGAGCTGATATTGTTGTAGTTGTACCATCTTCGAAGGTAATTTGAAGATCACGATTGTTACAGATCGAATGTTCATCGCCTTCTTTCTCTTCATTCTCAATTACCTTGATGATAGCTTTGGTTTGCAGAACATTTTTAACATATACCAGAGGCGAACTTTTGTCTTTTCTTACGAGTTTAACATCACCAATAGTAAGGGAATATTGGTGTTCTCTGCCAAATTTTCCAATATCATTTTTGCTTGTGAGGAGTTTTTCCTCATACATTAATGATGTACCTTTTGTGATGGAAAAGCTGGAGACTGTAGTGTCACCTGAGGCATATGCATATTTGGCTGTATAGCCACTAATAAAAGCAAACTGCGAGGCATAGTGTGTTCCTGTTGAGGGACTAACAACTGACTTAATGTCCAGACTGCCTGCTTTTGCCTTGTCGATACTGATATCTGCAGTATTGATATAATCGTAGTCGCGGAAACTGTTGTAATTGTTGTGGTATTCAGTAACCGTCATCGAAAAATTATTGGTAAGTGCGGAATCTGCTTTTAAATAATCCCTCAAAACGTGTGGATCTTTTATTTTAGCCAATGGCATGTTGACGGTCATCTTGCTTGCATCTGCACTCTTTGTAAAAAAGCGGATTAGATTGTAATTTCTGCTTTCAGGCGTTTTTAGTGGTTTATAGTCGTAAACTCCTTTAACAAGGTCCAGCGGAATATTGGCACTGTAAACCGTTCCGGCTTTCATCATTTCACCACCGTTACCACTTACCGACAACAACTGAAATGCCTGAGAACTTGAAATTTCGGTCATGGCATTGTTAAGATTCTGGGAACTTTTTGTAACAGCATCCTTTAAGGTAGCCGACGAAGAAACCATATCTGTTTTAGAACAACTCATGCCAAGTAATACGGCAAGAGAGAGACTTGATAGCTTAATAGCGATTTGTTTCATGTCTAATTCTTTTATTAATTGTTCTCAAATTTATATTCACCTCCAGGAATAAAAAAGTTGCTTCAGTATAAAGAGGGGTAGTTTCACTCAATGGCCCTATTCCATCAATGAAAAAGCGGAGAACTTGTAAGGATCTCCGCTTTTTCATTGATGGAATTCCGAAATTATAATAATTTCAAAAGATGAGACAGCAATAGCATCGAGGAAAGCAGTACAAGAATGATCACTGTACCCCAACCAATAATATTGTTAAAAGGCTTGTTGACGTACTCACCCATAATTTTCTTGTTGTTAACCAGCAATATCATGCAAACCAAAAAGACGGGCAGAAGTAGTCCGTTTATCACTTGCGACCATAGCGAAATAGCTATCAGCGGAGCATTGGGCAATAGGATTATCCCGGCAGAAATTACGAGAATGGTG
>CAYOLQ010000260.1:0-1896 GCA_964404825.1 uncultured Chitinophaga sp. | reverse complement strand
ATCCCACAACCTGATAAAAGTTGAATTCATGGGAGCAATAGTACAATGGCGGGGAAGAATAATAAAGGACAGTATTTTCTTCAGGGACAGGAATAAAAAAAAGGCTGAACCCCGAGGCCAGCCTTTTCTTCTTATTTGTCCCTAATTATAATAAGTGAATATACTCTTGAATCCCTGCCAAAATCACCTCAAAATCCGGCTGATTTTTATAATAGAGCTTTGCAGATCTCTTGTATTGGTTTTCAAATGTGCTGCGTAGTATTTTATCAGGCAAGAGTAAAGCAGGATGATCACTTAATGGGATTTCCTTATCGGCCCCGCGAAAGCGCACAGCTTTATGGGCTTTATACTCCGCTGTGCCGATGAATTTCTGAACCTCTGGATGTTTAAGCAGACAGTAAACATCATAATACTGACGTAAAAAATTCCTGGGTTTCTCCATGCTCCCTGATTCTCGTCGGTATTTATTGACAATGGTCTGAAGCTTTTCCACCAAAGTGTATCCCGGATGATAGCATAATACCGCTTTGGCGGTATTGTCTATATAATCAAATGAGCCTTCCGATGATTTTACATAACCCAATATCCATGAGGCAATATCAATAGGCTGGTTGGGAGCAACTATATCAAATCCTGCTTCCAGGAGAATACCCTCCTTCAATCCGTCCAATGCCATGGCGTAGGATGTATAATAAAGCCTGATGCCTCCGCTTCTGTATTTGTCAGGATCATCAAATTCATGATCTCTTTCGACTTTGATAATTCCGTTAATGGATATTTCACCCGCCAGTGTATCATAGAATGCTTTGCGTGCTTCTTTTATTTCTGCTTTATCTTCTTTCCCTTCGATATTGAATCCGAAATTCGTTCTGATATGAATGTCAATATCTTCGGAAAATCGCTGAATTAACCCATACCCTTTTGAGAGTGATGTGCCGCCTTTTAATTCAAATTCTATTCCCTGCTGTTGTAATCCGTATAACGAGTGCATGATCCAATAGTCCTTTTCTACCAGGGCAGTTTCAATGCCAAGTTTCTCGGAAACAATGGCTATAAGCTCTTTGAATTCGGGATCGTTATGGAGAAAATCAGACATGAATCAATTGGGTTTTACGTAAAACAGATTTTACTAACTTTTTTGTCCTCCCTGAGCCATATTGTTGTGCCACCTTTACCAATTCTGAGGCTTCGAAGCGGTTAACGTTTTTCTGAAAGTTTTTCACTATCTGTTCTTGATCCTCTGCCAGTTCTTCAAGGTTGTTGATTAAATCAATAACAAGATATTCCTTGCTAAGTGTAACAGGGAACGCGGATTTCAATTTAAAAACCAGTTTTTTCCCATTCAGGAAAAATTCACCATGACGTTTGTGATTATATACCCAGGTGGTATTATATAGCTGGGTTAATCCAAGCCCAAGGGAATTGTACGCATTTGGTGAAACAAGTAAAAAGGATGAGTCTTTGAGGAAGCGTTCTACAAGATCATGATCATTGGGTGGAACCATTCCGAATTTGGATTTTTTCGGGGCATAGTACAGCCCCTTGCCCAGTTTCCGTAGTGTTCCATCTTTGGTTAAACGACTTAAATTACGATCCACAGCAGTAGAATAATACTCCAGGTCGGAACGGCGATAAACTTCACCAGGTTTGATATATTGTCTTAATAGTTTCATAAATTCAACCACAAAGATACGAACAAAAATCAAAAGTGCATGTTTTTTTCATAATTTATCATGCATATAGATACAAAAATCCTAATTCTGCTATTTTCCAGTTTGTCAAACAATATGCATCTTTTGTTAACACCTTTACGATCATTAAAAAGGGAGTTCCGCCCGTCAACGGTAGTTCATAGAATAGCCGGTAACGGCTTTATAGCTGCAACCAATTCTGGCT
>CAYOLQ010000259.1:0-1897 GCA_964404825.1 uncultured Chitinophaga sp. | reverse complement strand
AAAAAATCAGCGTCAGAAATCAGAAAATTGTGACAAATCGATTAAAAAAAACTGAGAGTTCTCTAATGGTATAATAATCTGATATTTATAAATGAGGTAAGGGAAGCTAATAAACATGAATTTTATGCAAGCCTTGATTGTTTATTCTACTGAGGCGCACTTTGACCTTTTCGGGGTTGTTTTATTTTCTACCAATATTTGATCCCTGACGGGATCCTCTGCCTCAAAAAACATTTGTTGTTATTATTGAAAAAATAACTAATTCTAATGTCCCGTAGGGACATTATATTGGTAGTAAACAAGTTAGAAGTATTCTAAAGTCCCTTAGGGACGAAATAAATTATCACCGAACATCATTGGAAACCCTTTCAGTTTATCTCCTTGAACAAATCACCTGAGTTTTCTAAGTACTTTTTTTTCTTTTTCCGAGAAAAAGCCGGTATCGGCAGCGATATCCTCAAGAACTAATCTGGCTGTATCGTTCTTATTTATTTTAATATAACAGAGAGCAATATACCATTTTGCATACTCCTGATAATAACTATAAGGTTGCGTAAGCATGTATTCAAAGGTCTTGATTGCGTCTTCAAATTCATTCAGGTAAATATTACATAAACCTTTATAAAAATGAGCTGTAAGGTTTTCCGGGTGTTCGTTAAGGTAAGCCGCGAAAAAACGGGCAGCTTCAGAATAATTGCTTTGCATGTAAAACTTAACTCCCCGGTCTGTCTCGCTTCTGCTTTGAGCTGCTTCGGATTGCTCCCGGATAGTCAACTCATTATTATATCCTACAAAATATTTGTCAAAAAGAAACTGATTTGATTTTTTTCCAAACGCAGTAAAATATAAAACTGCCGCTAACAAAATTACTGAGGCCAGAGCTGCCGGAATATACCTGAAAACTTTAGTCCGGTAACTAAAATGTTCTGGTACCCCATCCCGGGAGGCCTCAATTTTATACTCCTTATATGCCTCGTCTAGTTTCTTCCTGAATCGTTCTTCATCACCAGAAACGATTATATCTTCAAGGGATCGATGTAAATCAAGCTCCTGTAGCAATTCAGGATCTCTTTTCATATCCTCTCTGAATTCTTTGAGCTCTTTTTCGCTCATTTTACCCTCTAGGTACAATTGTATCCTGCTGGTATGCTTCATTTTTTATATGATTCAACCGGAGCACAGGTGCATACCAGATTTCTGTCGCCATAGGCATCGTCAAGCCGGGCCACAGATGGCCAGAATTTATTTTCCGCGATCCATTGCAAAGGATATGCGGCTTTATGTCTTGAATATGAATGCCCCCAGGTATCTGAACTTACCTCAAAAGCAGTATGCGGTGCATTTTTCAGAACATTATCTGCTTTATCTGATTTCCCTTCTCCCACTTCATTAATCTCATTAAGAATTGTGTTTAAGGATTCAATAAACCGATCCAGTTCAGGCTTTGACTCACTTTCAGTAGGTTCAACCATTAAGGTTCCATGAACCGGAAACGATAAGGTAGGTGCATGAAAGCCATAATCCATAAGTCTTTTAGCAATATCGGTTTCTGTAATTCCTGCTGATTGCTTAAAACTTCTGCAATCGAGTATCATTTCATGAGCTACTCTTCCGTTTTCATTTGTATAGAGAATCCTGTATTTATCTTTCAGACAAGCTGCCAGATAATTTGCATTCAGAATTGCAACTTTGGTAGCCATGGCCAGACCTTTTCCCCCCAGCATTTTAATATATGCATGTGAAATAGTCAGAATACTTGCACTTCCATAAGGTGCAGCTGAAATTGCCTGAATACCGTTAATACCGCCGGTAGCCATAACCGGGTGAGAGGGAAGAAATTCCACAAGATGGGATGCCACTGCAATCGGACCAACGCCGGGGCCTCCACCACCGTGAG
>CAYOLQ010000258.1:0-1963 GCA_964404825.1 uncultured Chitinophaga sp. | reverse complement strand
CACCGTGTTGCCTACTCCGGAATGGACGAAGGTGGTGCGTGCTTCGGTGCTCTTAACCGGATTTATTACCTGATTTGGGTTCGCGACGGCTCAATGACGAGCGCCTTGATGGCGAGAGCAGGTAATCCTGAGTTTATAAAAATATGGACCCGGTTTCTCCTGAACAATCCTTCCATTGTGCGTCCCGATGGCAAGGATGCGTATACTGAATTTCTGCAGATTGTTGGTTCCAGATGGACAAGGAGTGAAGACGATGGTATGTTTTATGCAACCTTATCTCTGTTCAGTTATTACAAAACCACAGGTGAGGACGATCTTTTACAGGGAAAAGAGTTCCCCATTCTTCTTACAGCTGTTGACCGTTATCTTGAAAAAACGTGGAAGAGAGAAAAACAGCTGATGATCAGCAATACTATCGGTGAAACACCGCTCAAAGCAGATCCATACTTTGGCTATGATGTGGTAAACGGAAACTTTGAGAATAACCAGTTTCACAAGAGTCAGGGTAAGGAGCTGAGTCTGAACGCCAGCCTGTATAATCAGGTCAATACATATAACATACTGATGATGGCTTCTGATCTGCTTTCCCAACGTCCCGATCTTGACAATGGCCGGAAAGAAAAATATCTTGCAATAGCCGGAGATATTAAAGAAACATTGCATACAAAATTTTACGACAAAGTAAATGATTGCCTCTACAGCAGCCTTGAGTTTTATACCGATGGAACGGAAGGCTCCCTTTCTTTTAAAACCGACGATAATCCCTGGGAAGGTTCATGGGCAAATGCTGTCGGTCCTTATTTTCCGGCTCCCGAACTTCAGCTGAAAACAGCACGATTCATATATAAAACGTGGCCGGTAATTACAAAACAGGGTTATGGATATTGCCCCTGGAATACACTTTCGAAAGTGCTTACTGAATATGGATTACCATCTGACGAATACGAGCGAATGTTATCCCCCGAAATAAAAGATGCATTGAGTCTCACTGTCAAATACCCTATGCCGGGCGCGCTGACAGAATATAACAGACAGATTGAAGGCTGGCGTGCACTGCCTTTTTCGGCCGGCAGTCTGTTTTTTAGTATGGTTTCCCAGATGATTACCAGTTTGCCGGATGGAATTGCTGTGCGGGCAAACAGTAAAATAGACAGTATAACTAACTACAGGTATAAACTTTCATCCATTCAGGCAAACGGATTCGGAAAGGGTGATGTTGTGGATTTTTATGTTTTAAACGGCGATACTATCTTTAATTCTTTGCAGATTCCCGATAATTTGCTTTATGCCGGCAGGAATACACTGAAAATATTCAGAGCTGAGAAAAGCGAAAAATTCAGACTGTTTTCATCAACTGCGAAACTTTTAAGTATATCCGACAACGGGAAAACACTTCACTTCAAATTCATCAGTACAATTCCAACTCAGATATTATTTGAGCACGCGGAAATGGCAAGATTGATTGAGGTTAAGGATAATAACGGGAACAAAGTTGAATATACTACCGGAACCATAAACCAATCAAAATTAACGCTACTTGAATGCAGTCCGGAAGGTTTTTTCACTGTTACTTTTACACTATAAGCCAATATTATTGCATTCCATCTAAATAATCAGGAAATAATAAATATATATGAAAAAATCAGGAATTATTTTTTGTGCCGGACTTGCAATAATGCTCCTCTACAGTTGTGCAGATAAGAATCCAACTTACAAATTAAGCTCCGAAGAATTTAAAAAATCACCCTCCGGTACAGGAGTTCATACCTGGTGGCACTGGTTGGACGGCGCAATTACAAAGGATGGTATTTCAAAGGATCTGGAGGCTATGATTCAGCAGGGAATTACTCAGGCTACCATTTTAAATATTGGTTTGTTTGATGGAAAAGACTTTGGTGTCAAACAAGTGAAATTCGATTCACCCGAATGGCATGAAATGTTTTTGTGGGCTTTGAAAGAAGCA
>CAYOLQ010000257.1:0-2040 GCA_964404825.1 uncultured Chitinophaga sp. | reverse complement strand
GCCATACCGACGCCGTCAATAACGTCATGATCGATAAGAACAGTCATATTGAGCATTTCTCTTATTTCAATTTTATTTTCTCTGACGACAGGTTTTTTTATAATGGATCCTATTCCGAAACAAATCGGGTGTACTGATTTGGGGATGAACCATCCGTTAATATTTCCTGCCATACCGATTGATGTTACAGCCACATTTCCCATCTTCCTGAATGCTGTATGAGGATGCTTCAGCAGAAATCTCCAAAAGTACCTTCTCAGAAAGCCGGGTAATTTGTAATAAAAGCGTTCCAGTGCAGTTGATCGGCCCTGTAAGACTATATCCTTATCAGTGATTGCATCATCTTTTGCGCTTTGAATATTCTTTGTTATTGACTCGATGCTTCTTTTATTCACTTTCTCCAGTACCAGGGGAAGGGGAACTTTTTGTCCGTTAATTCTTTTTTCAACAGCAAGGGAGATATTTATATCCTCAAAAACTATGAGACTTTGTTTTCCGTTACGATAAGCAGCAACATGTTTATGCTCGTCAATGGTATGGCTTATAACTTTAAGAAGCCATGCAGTAAAAGAAATCCTATTGATATCTTTTTTGTACTTTCTTATTTTTTCCCGGGAAACTGTAACATCAAATTCCAGCATTGCTGCAATATGATGTTTCTCCATTCCCATGGCGCATACATCGATGGTAGCAATTCTGGAAGGCTGAAATTTTTGAATTTGGAACTCTGACATATATGGTTTTTTATTTACCATTCTATTTCAAATATACCAAAAAATGGTTTTATCCTTCATTTGATATTCATTTTCATAACATTTAGGTATTTCAGAAGGTATTGAACCGGGATACATTTGCAGTGTTTAGTATTTGTAACTGTTATACTATGAAACCTGTTTCAGTTTACCTTTTATTTATTCTGACCTCTTTTTGCCTGCCGGTAAAACCGTATGCACAGTCTGGGGGGATTACCAAGGGAGAACCATTTAGTTTTGAAGCTTCCTACCTTGGTGAAATGGTCAATAACTTTTCCGGTGGAATAAAGAAAGGAAGTTGTTATCTCGGAATGGGCAGCTTTTATGTTAGTTTCGATACCAAAAAAGCAGGGTTATGGAAAGGAGGAAGGATATTTATACATGCTGCAAACACTCATGGAGCATCTCCGTCTTCTGAACTGCTTGGAGATATTCAGGTTGCATCGAATATTGATGCGGGTAATCATTCGTATTTACAGGAATTGTGGGTTAGTCAGGTTTTCGGGAATCTTGAAATTACAGCGGGTTTGCAGGATCTGAATGTTGAATTTGCCAATTCGGAATACGGGGAATTATTTCTTAACAGTTCATTTGGAGTATTACCCGTAATATCCGGCAATTTTGCTGCTCCCGTTTTTCCGCTGACATCTCCCGGTTTTACCTTAAAATGGACAATTTCCGATAGGGCAGTATGGATAAATGCACTGTACGATGGTAATCCTACCGATTTTGATTACAATCCCTATAATGTAAAATGGCAATTTATTTCGGGGGATGGGTTACTTGCAATTTCAGAATTTCATCACCTCACAAAACTTAATTCATTGCCAGGATCTTATAAGGTGGGAGTATATTCCCATAGTCATATTGTGGAAAATAGTCTTGGCAGAAATATCCCTGATTCACTCAATAATTCAATGTTTGGAATCTATTCGTATGCCGATCAGAAAATCTGGCAAAACGAAAACAAATCTCTCGGCATCTTTACTCAGGTTGGATTCAGCCCTTCCGGCAATTGTGAAAATAGTTTTTATTTAGGCATGGGAATGAATTATACCGGACTATTCAGCGCTGATGGTAAGGATAGGTTTGGTATTGCGATGGCTCACGCCTGTTATAAAAGTACAGTTTATAACGAAACAGCAATTGAACTCACATATCAGTATGGATTTACCAAAAATATCTTTGTGCAGCCTGATGTTCAGTATATAATCAATCCCTCTGGTACAGGAATGCCTCTTGATAATTGTTTAACCGGTAATATCAGGTTTGGGATTAGTTTTTAAAT
>CAYOLQ010000256.1:0-2329 GCA_964404825.1 uncultured Chitinophaga sp. | reverse complement strand
AAATAATGAAAGCAGCAGTTTACACAAAATATGGACCACCGGAGGTCCTTCATCTCACAGAAATGGAAAAACCGGTTCCCGGAGACAAGGAAGTTCTGATAAGAGTCCGGGCAACATCAGTGAATTACGGGGATCTTATTGCCAGAAATTTTCAATCTGTATCCCCTCAGGAATTCAATATGTTTTTCCTTTTCTGGATTCTGGCAAAGTTTTCTTTCGGTTATAGAAAACCAGGAATTAATATACTGGGAAGCGTTTTTTCGGGGGAGGTTGATTCTCTTGGCAGTAAGGTAACAAGCTTTAAACAAGGCGAACAGGTTTTTGGATACCTCGGTCAGAATATGGGTGCTTATGCTGAATATATATGTGTTCCCGAGAAGGGATGCTTAACTGAAAAACCCAAAGGTATTTCTCACGAAGAGGCTGCTGCCGGTGTTTATGGAGCTATTATGGCCGTAAACCTGCTGCAAAAGATGAATATCCAGCCCGGACAGAAAGTCTTGATCAATGGAGCCAGCGGAGGAATAGGATCAGCAGCAGTGCAGATTGCCAGGTACTATGGAGCTGAGGTAACAGGAGTCTGTGGAACTGAGGGAATCGGATTTGTTGAATCTCTTGGAGCAGACAAGATGATTGATTACACCAGGGAAGATTTCAGGAAAAATGGCCTGCAATACGATATAATTCTGGATATTAATGGTCGCTGCTCCTTTTCTTCATGCAAGGCTTCTCTTAAACCGGAAGGAAGAATTTTTTATGCCAGCTTTAAGTTAAAGCATCTTCTACAGATGTTGCTAACCTCTGTGGCCGGGGGTAAAAAGGTAAAATGTGCACTGGCATCCGGAAGTCGTGAAGATCTCATTTCGGTAAAAAAATTAATTGAGACCGGAGGGTTGAAATCAGTAATTGTAAAAAGCTTTACTCTGGAACAAATTGCTTTGGCTCACAGGTTTGTGGAAAGCGGACATAAAAAGGGAAGTGTGGCAATAAGTATTGGTTAACAACATGATATAGTAATTTAAGGTAAAAAAATGAAAGCTATTATTTGTAAAAAATATGGAGGACCGGAAGTCCTGAAAATGGAAGAAGTCGCAAAACCAAGTCCAAACGATTCAGAAGTATGCATTAAAATTCATGCAACATCTGTCACTAATAGCGACATCTTTATCAGGGGATCAAAAATACCCTTTCCCTTAATAGTTCCTTTCAGAATAATGATTGGCATTTTCAGACCGCGAAAATCAATTATCGGATTGGTATTTTCAGGGGAGATTGAATCGGCCGGTAAAAATATAAAACGTTTTAAACCAGGTGATCAGGTTTTCGGACTGACCGGCTTTAGTCTCGGAACTTATGCGGAATATGTATGTCTTAAAGAAACAGACTCAATAAGAGGTTGTATTTCAATAAAACCCGACAATATAAGTCATGAAGAGGCAACAATGGCTGCTTATGGCGGGTTGCTGGCGTTTCAGTATCTGGAAAAAGGGAATATACAAAAAGGACAAAAAGTCCTGATTTATGGTGCTTCCGGAACATCAGGTACATTGGCCATCCAGATTGCAAAGCATCTGGGCGCAGAGGTTACAGGTGTTTGCAGCACCTCAAATATGGAAATGGTAAAAAATCTGGGGGCTGATAATGTGATTGACTACACCCGACAGGATTCAGTCCCTGAAGGCGTGCACTTTGATTTTATGCTGGATTCAGTGGGAAAGTTTAGAACATCAAAACTTAAAACTGCATGCAAAAAAGCGTTATCGCAAAACGGAATGTATGTTTCTATTGACGATGGAGATTTGAAACTGGATTCCGGACGTCTTGACACAATTCGGGAATTTGTTGAATCCGGAAACATAAAGCCTGTTCT
Source organism: uncultured Chitinophaga sp. (assembly GCA_964404825.1). Classification (GTDB taxonomy): domain Bacteria; phylum Bacteroidota; class Bacteroidia; order Bacteroidales; genus JACJXF01. The sequence continues at coordinate 459 of CAYOLQ010000256.1, read as the reverse complement.
CGACAGAACCTACAATCTGGAAGAAATTGTTGAAGCGCACAGGTATGTTGAGAAGGGACATAAAAGGGGAGGGGTTGCTATTTCTGTTGTTTAAGATCGTGTAATATTTATTCAATAAATGTTTGTCCAATCTCAATATTAATGTTAGATTTGCACTCCCAATGAAAAAAAGATATTCGGGGTGTAGTCCCGATGTTTATCGGGATAAACTCCGCCCGGCAACACATCCGCCTCAGGCGGAGACCAGGGGTTAGTGTTCTTAAAATATTTATTGTTTCGGGGTGTAGCGCAGTCCGGTAGCGCACCTGGTTTGGGACCAGGGGGTCGCAGGTTCGAATCCTGCTACCCCGACAAAAGAAAAAGCCTTCCCGCGTAAGCGGGAGGGCTTTATTTTTTCAGACGCGTTGAAAGTGAAACTTTCAAAAGCGGATGGAAAAATAAAGCCCCAAATTAGCGAGC
>CAYOLQ010000255.1:0-2422 GCA_964404825.1 uncultured Chitinophaga sp. | reverse complement strand
TACTATCGCAAAAAGCAAAACCGGGAAATTGTACCGTTACAGTTTGTCACAGCCGCACGCCCGATATTGCAAGCATCACGAGACAAGCAGATATCCTGATTGCAGCAATCGGAAGTCCGGGTTTTGTAAAGGCCGATATGGTAAAGGAAGGCTCTGTGGTTATTGATGTTGGTACAACCCGCCTCCCATCCGATACAACCAAATCGGGCTACAAATTGCATGGCGATGTTCTTTTCGATGAAGTTGCTCCAAAATGCAGTTTCATTACTCCGGTTCCCGGGGGAGTTGGCCCCATGACCATTGTGTCACTTCTGAAAAACACGCTTCTGGCGGGAATGAAAGAGATTTATTAACCGATTCGTTGTTTGTTTTTCACATTCTTTCAGGCACTTCAATTCCAAGCAGGTATGTACCTTTTCGGATTACCTCCCCGCATATCTTCGATAATTCGAGTCTTGTAAAAATGGTGGATGGCGATTCAGCAGTTAAAATAGGGTTTTCGTGATAGAACTGATTGAATTCCCTTGCCAGTTCGAACAGATAATTTGCAATTAACGCGGGACTAAGCGTATCCCCGGCTGTTTTAACAATTTCAGGAAAATCGTAAATCATTTTCACAAGGGCAATTTCCTTTTCATTCAGGGTTGCCAGTTCCCCTTTCAAACCGGGCATTTCCTCAGACTTACGTAACACGGATTGAATTCTGGTATAGGTATATTGTATAAACGGACCTGTGTTGCCATTAAAATCAATCGATTCGCGGGGATCGAACATCATATTCTTTTTGGGATCGACTTTCAGGATGAAATATTTTATAGCACCCATTCCTATCTGCCGGTAAATTCTTTCCTTTTCGTCTTCGGGGTAATCACCTAGTTTGCCAAGTTCTTCGGACATCTGGCGGGCAGTATTCACCATTTCCTCCATCAGGTCGTCAGCATCCACAACTGTTCCCTCCCGGGATTTCATCTTACCTTCGGGTAGTTCAACCATTCCATAGGAAAGGTGGAAGATTTTATCGAACCAATCAAATCCCAGTTTTTTCAGAACCAGTCTGAGCACCTGAAAATGGTAATTTTGCTCATTTCCAACTACATAAATATGCTTGCTGATTTGGTATTCTTCAAACCGCTGATGGGCTGTTCCAATATCCTGAGTCATATAAACAGTTGTACCGTCGGAACGTAGCAAAAGCTTCTGGTCGAGCCCGTCCGCGGTAAGATCAACCCATACGGAACCATCATCCTTTTTGAAAAGAACTCCATTTTTAAGACCGTTAAAAACCAATTCCTTTCCAAGACTGTAGGTTTGTGATTCGTAATACATACGATCAAATTCCACTCCCAGATTTTTATAGGTTTCCGCAAATCCGTCATAAACCCAGCCATTCATCATGCTCCAGAGTGCTATGGTCTTTGGATCTCCCGCTTCCCACTGAATAAGCATTTCACGGGCATCGGCCATAAGTGTGGATTTTTTTTCAGCTTCTTCCCTGCTCATGCCCTGAGCAACCAGATGTTCAATTTCCTTTTTAAGTTCTTTGTCAAACCGTACATAATATTTGCCAACCAGATGATCCCCCTTTATTATTTCGGGGGATGTTGGAGTTTCGCCCGAACCAAAACGCTGATAAGCTAACATGGATTTGCAGATATGAATTCCGCGATCGTTGATCAGGTTAACTTTTACAACCTTATTCCCGTTGGCTTCCAGAATGCGGGCTATGGCTATGCCCAGAAGATTGTTGCGGATATGTCCCAGATGTAGCGGTTTATTTGTATTTGGAGAGGAATATTCAACCATCATTTTTTCCTCGGTTTCTTTAGACGGGGAATAACCATAATCGGAATCTGAAGAAGCTTGTTGCAGGAAAGTAAGCCAGTAATTGTTACTTATCTCCACATTCAGAAATCCCTTAATGACGTTGTAAGCTGATATTTCAGGAAGATTTTTAAGGAGATACCTGCCAATTTCTTCAGCTGTTAGCTCAGGATTTTTGCCTGATAACCGGAGTAATGGAAAAACAACCAGAGTAAAATCGCCCTTGAACTCCTTTTTTGTTTTCTGTAACTGAAGCAGGTTTGAATCGGCCTGCTTATTGTATAGGGTTTTTATCGCTTCCTGTATTGAGCTGATTATTTTACTTTCGAGATTTCTCATTCGTTCGGGTGGGTATAATTCGATTGCAAAGATAACCATCGATACACAAAAAAAAAGTGCCATCATTCACATGATGACACTTTAAACTAACTAACCCTAAAACTATCTATGAAAAAAACTACTATTAACTAATATCTTATTTTAACATTTCAATTTTCATGCCAAAATTATTTTACCGGGCATTGAAGATAATATATCGTCCCTGACGGGACTTTATTCATATTTTAATAATTAAGGCTACCTATATTTTGTCCCTACGGGA
>CAYOLQ010000254.1:0-2488 GCA_964404825.1 uncultured Chitinophaga sp. | reverse complement strand
TTTGTAAATACGGGTATTCCGCTTTTGCTGGCAGCCCCTATATACATTTCTATTGCAGATTCTATCACGTTATCGCCGCCAATCCAGAGCGCCTCCACCCCTTTTGAACTAACAGCAAGTGCAGCTTCATAGACCTGCGAAACATTTTCCACACTCATCTCCACCAGCTCAATACCTAGTTCTTTGCAGATAATGCGAGCTTTTTTAACGCAAGCTTCCGAACAGGTTTCACTTGTACACCATACTACTCCGACTTTCTTAAGATCAGGCTTCATAATGCGGGCAATTCTGAAAATTCCTTCCACAGGCTGAAAAGTACCTATCCCAACCAGGTGAGCCGGGTGCTGATCTGTTTGAGTACCGGTTATCCCAACGCCTGCGGCAACGGGAGACGTTACTGCACAGAATACATGCAGCACCTCCCCGTGTTTGTTGGCGTTGGCCATGATCTGAAGTGCCGGAGTGCTGATTGATATCACTATATCGAATTTTTCACTGACAATATTTGTGGCAATTGTATTTGCAGTTGGCATATCGCCTTCAGCACAATACCTCTGTATTTCAATGAGACCTTTTTTATAGGCTTCAGAATTGCTTAACGCATTCAATACACCATTTTCAGTCTCTTCAAGGATCTTATTCGAATTAATCTTGAATACTGCAATCCTGGTTTTTTCAATGTTACGAATCTTCCCTTTCCGGTTATGCAGATCCGACAGGAGTAATATTGCACTAACGGAAACCAAAAACAGGACGGGGCGTAGAAATTGCTTCATAACTTCATTTGTAAAATGCTATACATAATTTTCAAGAAGCAATTCAGCGACAGTTCCGTCAATCTGGTCCTTACGCCGGAGATCGTCAAAGAGGGCGAGCAGATCAGGCACCTTAAGCCTTTTTTTATCATCGCCTCTGAAATCATATTTAATACGGCCCTGATGCATCATTATTATTCTGTCGCCAAGATTGACGGCTTGCTGCATTGAATGGGTTACCATCAGAGTTGTAAGCTTACCTTCAGTGACAATTTTTTCGGTAAGTTCTATGACTTTAGCAGCTGTTTTTGGATCGAGCGCTGCAGTATGTTCATCGAGCAGAAGCAAATCAGGCCTTATCCAGCTTGACATTAGCAGGGTAAGGGCCTGCCGCTGACCACCGGAAAGTTTCCCGATAGGTGAATCAAGCCGGTCTTCGAGCCCCATTTTCAAAACTTTTATACGTGTTCGCAGTTCTCCTCTTACGGAAACCGGCAGTCCCCATCCCAGACCCCTTTTTTTGCCTCGTTTGGCGGCAAGAGCGAGGTTTTCGGCAATCGACATGGCTGGAGCTGTACCGCTGAAGGGATTTTGAAATACCCGTCCAATATATCGAGCCCTCTTGTACTCTGGCCATTTGGTTATTTCTCGCCCATTCAATGAAATAGTACCGACATCAGTTAAAAATGTGCCTGCAACTGCATTCAGGAGAGTCGATTTTCCCGAACCGTTTGTACCCAGTACGCAAACAAAGCTTCCCTCCTCGATTGTAAGATTCACATTCTGCAGCGACATTACCTCATTTATGGTTCCGGCATTGAAGGTCTTGCAGAGGTTTTTTATTTCCAGCATATTCATTGTCTGTTTAATTTAATCTTTTTAGTCCTCTTCATAAACCCCGGTAAAACCAGGGCAATAAATACGAATGCGGCAGTGATTAGCTTAAGGTCGTTAGGATTCATCCCCCAACGAAGCGCAATTGCAACAAGGAGCCTGAAAAGGACTGCCCCGATAACGGCGCCGGCAATCACCTGACCGAGACTGTTTTCGCTTATTAGTGCTTCTCCTATGATGACGCTCGCAAGACCCCACACCATCATTCCAATACCCATCTGAACATCGGCAAATCCCTGGAACTGTGCAAGCATCGACCCCGACAGCGCAATAAATCCATTTGATAATGCCACCCCGAAAATTATCATTCCCTTTGTATTTACCCCCAGCGCCCTTATCATCTGATCATTATCCCCGGTGGCACGCATTGCAGTACCTATATTGGTACGAAAAAACCACAGCAGTATCAGGCTGAAGACAACGATAATAAGGATGCAGAATAATAAGGTCCAGATATCTTTGGCAGGAACATTCCATCCGATAATATTGAAAACTGCATCTTTACCCGAAACCTGAATTGAAAAATTCTCAAACCAGGTGAATAGGGTTTTCTGTGAAAGAAGCGGAACATTGCTCTTTCCCATCACATGCAGGTTAACAGAATAGAGAGCCGTCATAACAAGTATTCCCGACAGGAGGGGATTTACCTTGAACCTGGTATGGATAATGCCTGTTGAAGTGCCCGCGAGCAACCCCCCGGCAAAAGCAGCAAGCGTAGCAACAACAGGATTAAATCCGGAGATAATCATTGAAGCAGTTATTGAGGCACCAAAGGTAAAGGAACCCTCGGCAGTTATATCGGGGAAATCAAAAATCCTGAAACTGATAAAGATCCCCAG
>CAYOLQ010000253.1:0-2488 GCA_964404825.1 uncultured Chitinophaga sp. | reverse complement strand
CCAGTTCTGCCAAATACGATAAACAAAAATGTGTTGTTGCATAACTGCCATATTCAACATCATCACCCACAAATCGTTTGGTTGTTTGGTTTTGTTGCAGCCAATAACCATCCGGATGCATTTTTGATAAAATATATATCACTTGGGGACTATTCTGGATTTCCTTTTTTAAACTGATAATCTCAGAATCATTTACCGGGATATCCATTAATTCAGTCATTACCCTGAACCTTAAAGAAGGGTTATCAGAGTTTAATAACCAGTTTAATGTTTTGTTATTTGATATTCCTGCGTACATATCTGACTTACTTTCCAATCCGTTGTTTCAGATATTCATAAAACTCCAATATTTGATCTGATTGATACGGATAAACATTTGGATTAACTTTCTTATCATTAATCTTTATGAGCTTCTTTGCTTCTTTAATGTTTCCATTATTTAAGCAATAATCTATCCGGGAAAATATGCCATATCGTATATTATCTACAAAATATAACTCATGCTGACTATTGGTATTCAAATATTTCAGACAAGCTATAATGGAGTTTATTTTGGCTTTGTACTCTTTAAACAGAATAGTAGATTCCTGATCATAATTTATCCTGTCGATCAGTATTAATGAATTCAGATGGTTCTACAAACTCAGCTGGTAATCTTCAACGAAAGCTGTAGTAAAATAAACATCCCGTTTAAATCCATTCTCAATCAATAAGTTTAAAAATAATCTGTCACTGCGAAGCAAAAACTGTTCATAAAAAGCTGGTTTTAATGTCCATGAAAAACTGCTGGTTGCAGCAATATCAATAGTTATAACAGAATCTGACCATTGTATAAGTTGAACTGAATCAAGTTCCTGACTTTCAATACCAAAAGAGATATTTGTATTGTTTACCAAAAACTTTGGATACCAATCAGTGTTCAATAGACTAATGTCAATTACTGTCACATCGGTTCGGTAATTCTCTGCAATCTGAAGATACCAGAGTGGTATTGTAAAATTATCTCCTGAAGAGATGAGAATCGCATTTTGTGCGCAGAAATCAAGGGCTTTACGGTTAAGTGACAAATAGAATTCACCAAATCCGCCACGACTTTTGCCCTCTCTAAAGGCCCATAATGCCGAATCAGGTTTGTTGTTGTGCCAATAACTCATTGCCTGTGCACCCCATTCTGAAGTTAATTTTGAATAGGGATCAAGAACTACAATTTCACCATCGTATTTTGGAGTCAATTTATTTACAATTTCAAATTGCTCGCTTGATTTCAGGGTTAACAGACTATTCATAGCAATCATCCCTTTTCCATCCTTTGAGTTCACACGGCTATAAGCATACCCTAAAAAATAATGAGCTTCCGCATTATCAGGATTCAGTCCGACAGCCTGTTCAAGATTGATGACTGCATTTTCATAATTCTGATTGTCAAAATCTTTATAGAATTCATCTTTCCCTTGTTGAAGCAGGTCATAAAAGTCCAATGATTGCGCATAATTCATTGTTGATAAAAGGGCAAGGAATAATACTGTTAATGTTCTCATTATTATTGTTTAGAGTTAAATGGATTGCTTTCCTTAAAAAAACACTTTGGTTAATATGAGTCCCCAAATTCTCGCATTAAATCAGACAGCCATATTAATGTTGTGAAGTTTTAAACCTGAATAAACTTGTTTAATACAAGCATATTATTCTCTTTCCCGGCCCTTATTACAAAATCAAACCTGTTAAGATCAAGACATAGCTCAAAGTCTGATTTTGGCGAAAAGTGTTGCTTTGCAGAATCAAAAAACCTTGCACCGCTGCTTTCACGTATGCATTTTTTCATTTTCAGAAAATCGCTATTTTTTCCTTCCAGCTCGTTCCTGATATATTCTGCACAAAAAGTATCTTCCTCTGTGGGATACAATGCCGAATATCCCATGCATACAAGCGAAACTTCTTCAGGTGCTTTGGCGCGTATGTAACTCACAATGGCAGCAGCGTTTACAAAACTGCCTGTTAGAATTTCATTTGCATTTTTTGCATTCACCAGGCCCTGCGTTCCTGCACTGGTGGTATGTACCAGTGTTTTTCCCCTGAAATCTTCATGTAAAATGTGAGTAGGGGAATTTCCGAAATCGAATCCGGGCATTTTATTTTCATTTCGTTCTCCCGCTAAAATGAAATCAGGATTTGATTTCTTCAGGGAATACGCAACATCAATATCCCCAACAGGAATAATCCTTTCCACTCCGGCTTCGAATGCATAACAGGCTAAGGAAAAGGCCCTGAATACATCAATTATAACTGTCAGACCGGTTGCAACCCTGGCACCTTCCAGTAACTGGAGAATTCGTATTGTCATTTTGTAGTTTCAAAAAATTAATATAAGGAAGCGGCGAATAGTACCCAAACAAGCATTTTCCTTCACCTGACCCTGTTCAAAGATACAGTTTTAAGGATTTATAAAAATATCATAAACGATTCACTTCTCCAATAATCGCTTATATTT
>CAYOLQ010000252.1:0-2564 GCA_964404825.1 uncultured Chitinophaga sp. | reverse complement strand
CCATCCCACGCAAGAAAGATCCATCCAAACCTATGTTGTAACTGGTCATTTCAAGCCATGTGATGTCAAGATTTGGTAAACCGGTAGAACGGATCAAACGCGACACATCGCTACCGAACACATAAACCTTGGTCGGATCAGATTGTATTTCATATCCTGTCAGATATTTAAATTCCGCAACATTATCGTTTCCTGATTTGCTGTACGAAGTCCTAAGTTTAAGATTATCAATCCAGGAAAAATTGTCTTTAATAAATGATTCCTCAGAAACCCGCCATCCGGCGGATATGCTCGGAAAAAAGCCCCACCTCGAATTGGATGGAAATTTGTAACTTGCATCAAACCTAAATGTTCCTTCCAAAAGATATTTTTCTTTATAGCCGTAATTGGCCCTGCCAACATAACTGACACGGCCAGTTTTTGTGGCTCCCCCATTATTTGTCAGGTTATCAGGGGATCCTGCAAAAAGATAAGGAACTTCAAGGGACAATAAGTTGACCCTGCCAGCAGTGAGGTATGAATAATCCGTATTAATTCCTTCTGCCAGCAAAAATCCCTGAACCGAGTGGTTGCCTAATTTTTTATTGTAATTAAGTGATACCAATGGATAAAACTGAGTATATTGAGAAGATGTTTCATTCAGCGAATTCGTACCATTGGTGCCCCAGGGTATATATAGTTGATTCTTATAGTCATAGGAGAAAAGATCAAATGGTTTATCCTGGACTTTGTTATATTTATTATTGATAGAATAATTCAGGGCGGCATTTGCTTCTAATCCTTCTATGCCCGGAACCTTGTATTTTAAACTGATTTTTCCGCTAAGGTATCTTTGGATGTCATCATTAAAACCTGTTAGTTCACTAATAGTTTGTGCAACAGGGCTTCTTTCCAAAAAGCCTGAATATGCTCCCCCTTTTGTTGGGTCCGGTAGAGTTGCAGGCCATAAAGGTAATGCCGTTTTTAAATTTGTCCATATATCATCCAAAGCGGTCTGTGGGGCATTGCGTTCTTCATTTCTGAAGGATAGATCAATAGATGCGGAGAGCCTGTCGGTAATCTGCGCATCAACATTTGAACGGGCATTGTACCTGATAAATTCAAGATCACCAGATTTGTAAATGCTTGACTGATCTAAATAGCCCACTGACATGTAATATTTTACCTTTTCATTACCACCTCTTACCCCAACGTTTTGTGACTGCATAGGAGCCCAATCACGGAAAGCGGCTTTGTACCAATTTTCATTCACGTAATTGGGGTCATTACCCGCCTTAAATTTCTGAATGTCGTCCTCAGAATAGGTGTATGGTAAACTATAATTGAATTGTCCTTCCCGCAACAATTCAGCATATTTTGCGGATGAAACAAATTGAGGAACTGTAGTAGGTGACTGAAAGGAGTAATTACTGGAATAAATAATACTTGGTTTATTGGTTGTTCCGCGTTTGGAGGTAATGAGAATTACTCCGTTCCCGGCTCTTGATCCATATACGGCAGCTGCTGCATCTTTTAAAACGCTTATTGATTCAATTTCGTTCGGATCCATCCGCGACCATGAAGTTTCTATTCCGTCAACCAGCACAAGTGGTGCATCATAGCCCCGGATACTTATCGTTGAATAATCAGATCCAGGAACACCTTGCCCCTGCTTAGTAAACAATCCAGGAGCTTTTCCAGTCATTACTTCAGATACATTAGCTGAAGGTACTTTAACCAGTTCTTTTGATTGCACAGTTGCAACAGATCCTGTCAGATTTACTTTTTTCTGAGTGCCATAACCTATTGTAACAATCTCATTCAATCCGATGGTCTCTTCAGCCATGAGAATATTTATCTCACTTTTATTGCCTACAACCACCTCCTGAGTTTTCATCCCTACGAATGAAAAAATAAGCAGGGCATCCTTTTGCAGATTAGTAATTGAATATTTACCATCAAAATCTGTTAAAGTGCCTTGAGTTGTCCCTTTCACGACAACAGTTACGCCCGGTAAAACTTGTCCATACTCATCGGTAACTTTCCCTTTAACAGATCTATCCTGTTGAGAAACTGAATCACTCGCTCCAACTTGTATCAGGCTCAGAATAAAAAAGAACATTGTCAAACTAAATATTAGTAAAACCTTCTTTATGTGACAAGTGTTCCTGGTAGTGCGAATACAAACCCCATTTGTTGTTCGATTTTTTTTCATAATTTGTAAATGAGTCATTAAATTAAAAATTAGATATTCTAAGTTTCAAAAAGATATTCCATAATCATTAATAAAGAATTAAGTTTGATTTTTCAATTTAATCACTTTAAGGCTTTGTTGTTGTCCGTTCTCTTAGATTTTTCGCATCAATTTACATTTACATGCAATTTGAAAATTCATACTATTTTCTAAGAACAATTATAGAGATATAAATTCAATTGTGCAAACGTTTGTGCTAATATATTTCATACTGGATCACAGTTTTATTAGACGATAAGAACATTAATAATCACGTAAATAATTACATTTGTACAAACGTTTGTACTCCTAACAATGAAAATCCAAAAAGTAAAAATTTATGATATTGCGA
>CAYOLQ010000251.1:0-2576 GCA_964404825.1 uncultured Chitinophaga sp. | reverse complement strand
TATAGAGGTCCGGCACAAAAAAATATAGGCGAAAAGCCCGGGAAAGGCAACAGCGTTGCAAAACAAAATGCCAAAAACTATTCAAAGGAAAAGGTGAACCAGGGCGGAGGGAAATACAATAATAAAGCTAAAAACGAAAATGGCAAGGGAAACGGTCATGGTAAAAAGAAATAGTCTTATACGTAACAACTTACCCACAACATAGTTGCAAAAAAGAACCACTAACTAAATCTAAATACACATACAAATGAAAACAATTACTTTAACCTTGCTATTGGCCCTTACTATTATCGGGACAACTGCATTTGCTCAGAACAAGTCAATTTCTGAAAAACACGGCAATACCCTGAATCTCGGACTGGGTATTGGGGGCTACTACGGATACTACCACCACGCAGGTCGTTCGATGCCCGTTTTTAATATCAACTACGAATTTGATGTGGCACGTAATTTTACCCTTGCTCCTTTTATTACACTTTACTCTTACAGAAACGACCATGACCATTACCGTGAAACCATTATCCCTGTGGGAGTTAAAGGCTTTTACTATCTTGATCAGGCAGTAAATGCAGGTTCAGCCTGGGATTTTTACCTTGCAGGCTCATTAGGTTTTGCAATACACCGCGCCACATGGGATGATGGATATGCGGGCGAGACATATTACTCTGGCGTAAGCCCTTTGATTCTCGATCTGCACTTAGGGGCTGAATACCACCTGAGCAACAGTGTCGGTTTATTTCTGGATTTATCAACAGGAGTTTCAACACTTGGATTGTCATTCCGATAAGAATTTTTCTTAAAATGAATGTTTAACAAACAACTACTTTGTTGCATTAAAAACCCATTTCAGTCTGAAGTGGGTTTTTGTGCGTATAAAGCAGAAGTATCAATAAGAATACTCCCGGATTGGTTAACTGATATGGTAATATTAATCCACTTCTCTATCAGGTGTGAATAATGTAACACTTTTCCGGAATTATGTAACGCCTAAAACCGGTTTGCAGCAGACCTTTGTATTCAGAAAAAATTTCGATAAACAATAAAGACAAAAATCATGAGCGCAAAGAAATTGATGATAGGTGTATTGGTGGGAACTGCCTTTGGGGCTGTATTAGGAATTCTGTTTGCTCCCGACAAAGGCTCAACTACCAGAAGAAGGTTTTCCAAAAAAAGCTACGACTATTCGGAAGAACAGGAAGAAAAATTCAACGACCTGATCGAAAGCATTACCGAGCAATTTCAGACAGTGGTAGAGGAAGTAAATCAAATGGCCGATAAAGGAAAAATTAAAGAAGGATAATCCGTAAAGGAACAACCTCCAGGTTTAACGTGTTTATTCCGGAAAGCATACCTACCCATTACTTTCAAATTTCATAAATACCATGTTGTCGATACGAATGGCCATAATTCAGGCTATTTCAACATTAACCGAAACATAAATCTAACTATGGAAACCCCCGCAGATTCAATCGAATCATTATTTGAGAGAGCTGAAACCTACGGCAGAACAACGTATGAGCTTTCGAAGCTTAAATTGCTTGAAACAACAAATACTGTTGTAACCTCATTGATAGCCAGGCTAAGCACAATACTGATGGTAGCCATGTTCTCATTTGTTTTAAGTATTGCAATCGCTTTGTGGCTGGGTGATTTACTCGGCAAAGCCTATTATGGCTTTTTTATCGTAGCAGGTTTCTACCTTCTGGCAGGTCTGGTGTTGCATTTTTTCCTTCACCGATGGGTTAAAAAGCCTATCAGTGAATTGATTATAAAACAAGCTCTTCAATAGAACGAATTATGCAAAAAATAATTACAGAAGCTGATCTCAGGCTTGCTATCCTCCAACTGGAGAGCAAGCAGACACAGGAAAGGATTCTCATGAAAGAGCAGTTCCTTATTACTGTTGAAACCCTGAAACCCATTAACCTGATAAAAAGCACTTTGCTCGAAGCTATTGAATCGGAAGATATACAGCACAATTTCATGAATTCTGCATTGGGACTTTCGGCCGGATATCTTTCCAAACTGGCGGTAGAGGGTAAATCGGGCGGACCGGTACGAAAGATTCTCGGCACGGCCCTGATGTTTGGAATTAAGAACCTGATAGCTCGCAATCCTGAAACCATAAAAAGGTGGGGAGGATTATTTTTTTCGGTTGTAAGAAATTTGTTGCGCGAAAAAAATATCAAAAATGCCGGCAATATTGGATCCGCCGAAACGGCAGATCAATAGTCAGCAACCGAAAAGGTAAAATGATACTACCTTACCGGTACTTGCCGCGAAAGCGGAACCGAGTAAGGCTTTTAGATGTCCGTAGTGGAAGCTGCGGGCATTTCTTTTTTCAGTAAAGGTAAGCATGATGGAGTGCAGGGAAAGGTAACTCCCCGGAATGAATAAGTGTAAAAGCTATTTTTAGTCCTGTTTGCTTTTGCGTCCCGATGCTTTTAATGCATCCAGCAGTGCTTTTAAATTAACAGTTGCGTAGGATGATGAATGATCGGACATGGCATATGGAATAATCAAATCCTTATTGTGTATGATTGATCCACACGAATAAATAACATTAGGGACATACC
>CAYOLQ010000250.1:0-2643 GCA_964404825.1 uncultured Chitinophaga sp. | reverse complement strand
TGTTCACAAACCGGAGTTTCTCCGGCACATAAAATTCAAATTAGAGTTTTAAGTACAAAATTGTTTTTATGAAAAGATTATTGATAATGATGATCATCTGAAACGAATGGGTGGAAGCTAGTTATCTTCTGCCCGACATGCTACATGGTTTTGGTTATCTCGAAGCTGTGAAGGATGTGTTTATCGAGGGTAAATACGATAGGTATTAACATGGAAGTGATATAACGCATAGATAGGGTTTAATAATTTTATAATAAATCAAATGATACATTTTTTAACATCAACCTACAGAACGCTAATATTCAGCATCTGTGTACTTAGTTTCATAACGATTATTCTTCCTTCTGAAATATATAGTCAGAAAACCAACAACAGTTCGCTACCCTTAAACCATGTAGCAGTGAAACAAAGCACCGCTCCGGCCTTGCAGGGCCCGGATGCGTCAAAACCTTATGTGAATGTGAATGTGGAAGTGCGTGATGCACAAGGCACCATTATGGCTGCCACCAATCCTCATAGCGTGGAGGTGCAAACTACGAGGCAAACAGCAAAAGTTAACGACAAGGATGATGTGTCCGTGTATGCCCTTGGTAACGGGAAAATGCTGGTATATAATCAAGGCCCAAATATTATTAATATATATTCTGCCCCTTATTCCACCCCAACTTTATTTAAACTGAGTATGACCGGAGAAACACCAACCGAAACCCGGTCCATCAGGGAACCAGGAACGGCAATCTGGACACACCATGTATTCAATGGTGGAAAACCTGCAGGAATGTTCACCGATTTTGTTGACTCAGAGTTGCCATGTATGATCCGTCATTTTAACCTGACTGAAACAATAAGCTTTCGCCTGGTACTGGAGGACTTTGTAAAAGTAATAACAAAATCAGGAGTTGCTGAATCAAAGGGGAGTTTGCTGCTTTCGGTTAACGCAGGTACAACTATATACCAAAAATATACCTATCCAAAGCCACTATATCATCGAATTAATTGGAATGGGAATATTACGGTGGAGCAAAAAACCGCTACGGAAAACGAATATATTATAAAAATAAATCCCGGTGTGTCCGAGCTTTATTTTTCAGGAGGTCCTGAATATCCACAGGTTATATTAAATTCAGACGAAGCTCTTAAATCAGGCTATGCCAAATTAATAGACCGGACAAGGAACTGGTGGAAAGCTTTTACCTCTGAAAGGATTGATTTCGATCATCAGTTTCCTGCGAATCTGCCATTAAGGGCAAAACTGCTTCAAACCATTGATGACGTTTCTGTTATGATACGGGTGCAACAGGCACAGGAAGGTTCAGTCATGGCCGGTTATCCTTATCCTTTGGGCTACGTAAGGGACCAGTATGGCGTTTCAAGAGGGTTACTGGCATTGGGGTATTTTAAAGAGGCAAAAAACATTTTAAACTTTTACTGGAATATCTGGAAGCAATATGGTAAAATTCACAATGCCCAGGGTATAGGAATTGATGGTGTTTTCCACATTCATGAGAATGATGAAGTGGAAACTCCCGGCTATCTGATTATTCAGGCTTTTGATTTGTTGGAAAAGTCGGGAGATGATGCTTTTATTGCTGAAATTTTTCCTATGCTTGAGTGGTGCTGGGAAGTTCAGAAGAAACATTTAGTGCGGGGCATGCTCCCTTTTAATGGAGATGAAACATATATTGCCGGAGGATTTTTACCCAGGTCAGCACTGAACGATGGTTCAGCAGAGGCTACTATGCTATTTATTGATGGAGGTGAGAAATTACTTACCTGGATTAAAAAGTACGATAAATGGACTTCGGTAAAAATTGAAAATGAAAGGAAAGTACTGGAAAATACCAGAAAATTATTCCGCGAAAATTTCTGGAAAAAAGGGCAACTGATCACAAATAATCCCGAACGGGTAAAGCTAGCGGATATCCCAAGGTTTCGACATGGAGTATGTGAACGATCGGGGCCCGATTGCTTGGTTTTTAACCGAAAGGGGCTTAACGGGATCGACTGGACAGAGCGAGATACCAACAATAGGTACCAATGCCCTGCCTGTTTAGCTTTGGGCCCGCTTCCCAAAATAGAGCCGCATGAGTATAATCTCATATCGGTAAGCCTAACCCCTTTATATATGCACTCTTCACTGTTTGAAACAAAAGAGCTGAAGCCTGTTGTAGAGAAAATATATGCACAATACAAAAAAACTGGGAATCTGTCGTGTAATTTAGATTCAACTTCTAATGATAACAAGCGTACAGTTGGATATGATTATGGGTTCCTGCTTTATTCCATGCTTGAAGCAAAAATGGGTGATGGGGAAACCATTTATAAAAAAACCATATCTGTTACAGATTCTAAAGGAGTCTGGTCAGAGTATTATTACGATCACCTTCCGCTGGGCACAAGATACCGCCCGTGGGAAAGCGCTATTAATATAGAAGCATTGATAAAGTTTGCTAATCAATATGATATCTCTACAAACCTACATTAGAAATGTAATGTAAAAATAAAAAAAGTAAATTAAAGAATCAGATTTAGCTGATTAAGCAAATCATTAACCAGAGTTCAGTTGCATTTGCAAGTTGAATTCAGCAAATTAAAAAATATTTTTATGAAAAGATTATTGATAATGATGATCATCGCCCTCAA
>CAYOLQ010000249.1:0-2661 GCA_964404825.1 uncultured Chitinophaga sp. | reverse complement strand
ATGAATGTACGATGAGTGAGATGGATTGGAATATCATCAAAGCCAGACAAGGGTGTGGAGGTCTTACCCGGGATGAGATGTTATCTGGGAAAACACCGACTACACCAACATCCTCTTCGGTAATTGCAGGAATTCAATGCCAGGAAGCAGTTAAATTGCTTCATGGAATAGAAACATTGAAGGATAAGGCATATTTGTTTAATGGGTTGAATCATGATTCATATCTGATCAACTATCAGAAAAAAGAAGATTGCATGAGCCATGAGACATTCGATCAAATCAGGAAAATACATAAAAGTGCAAAGACAACAGTTATCAGGGATCTGCTGAATTATGTAAAAAGTGAATTGGGACATAATGCAATCATTGAATTTAGCCGGGATAATAGTGATCTTGTTCACAGATTCGAATGCAATTCGTGCGGAAATATGGAGATCATTTTTAAACCAAGGGGTATAACAACTGAAAAGGAATCTGTTTGTCCGGATTGCGGAGTAGCAAGAATTCCATACATTTTTCATCATATTAATGGCGATGAGCCCTTCCTTGACAAAACATTCAGTGAAATCGGAATTCCTTTGTTCGATGTAATGGTGGGAAGAAATGGAATGGAGCAATTTGCTTTCATTTTTGACGATGATGCATCTGTAGTTTTGGGTGCTCTGTACTGTCCAAATCAATAGAAAATGAAAAACGGTAAACCAGATGTCCTTGAAATTATTTCTGAAAATATTCAGAATAAACCATTTCCAGCGCAGCTTGATTTTAGAATTTCAATTTCTGACAGGGCTTACAAGGCAATTATTAAACATGCCAGGGAAGATCAAAAAATTGAAATATGTGGAATTTTAATCGGTGAGATCTTTAAGGACCCAAATGGTCCTTACCTTGAAATATCAGATATTATACGGGGCGAACATGCAGATAATCAAGCTGGACAGGTAATGTTTACACATGAAACCTGGGAACATATTAACTCCGTTAAAGATGGACAATTCCCAGATAAACGTATTGTAGGCTGGTATCATACTCATCCCAGGTTTGGAATTTTTTTATCTGACCAGGATGTTTTTATCCATAAGAATTTTTTTGATAAACCCTGGCAGGTAGCATTTGTTTTTGATCCTATCCAGGAAGAAGAAGGATTTTTTATCTGGCGAAACGGCGTACCGGAAAAAACAAAGCATTATTGGCTGGATGGCAAAGAAGTTGTTGATTCAGAAGATATTAAAAAGATTGAAAAACTTTTGGCGGAAAAATTCAACTCAGTTGAAACGGAAAAGAGAGATGAAAAAAGTAAAAGTACTCCTGGCTACTTGTTTTTCGGATTTTCTGTTGCAGTGCTTTTGATGTTGGCTCTTATTTACCTTTTTAGAACAGAAATAAAAACCTTATTAAATGATTGGATACACAAAAGCACTTTACTCTCTAATCAGCAGCAAAATATCGAAAATAAGCCAGTCACTTTATCCGTTGCTTCTTTGATACAAATAATAAATGACAGTAAATTAGTGCAAGATTTGACATTCCTCGGGATCGATCCTTATGAAAGTAAAATATATTTTGGAGGTGAAGTTTATACATTAGCTCAAAAAGAAGAGGTCAGAAAACTATTGCTGTCGATTCTGAAAAATGAAGGATTCTTTGATATTCAGAAAATTCTTATCACTCACACTTATACCGTCGGACCGGAAGGAGAATCTTTCAGTCAAATAGCAGAAAAGATATACGGTAATCCAAAGTTAGGAGATAAGCTGTTTCTTTATCAGTCCTATCAATTGCATTTCTTTGACACAACGAAAACATTATCTTATTCCAGGATTTATCTGCCGGAATTAAAATAAAAAAGAACGCTTTCATGGATGATCATGATAAAATAATAATTACTTCAGACGAACTTTTTGATTCGCGTGTTGACGAAGAATTGGTCAGGAAGGAGTCAATTATTTTGTCTCAGAAAGTTGAAAAAGTTGAACATTTTTCAAAATTTGATAATCGAATATTAATTCAAATCGGAGTGTTTTTTCTTTGCATATTATTAATTGCCTTAACAATAATATGGTTTGGGATGAAGCATCAGCATCAGCGGCCTCATCAGCATCAGGAACAACCCTCAGTAAAAACCAAAATTTATAAAGCCGGTATATATCCGCAAAGCAAAGAACATTTCATTAGTCAAACAAAATTATTGACTGTTACTGTCGAATAAAATACGAATTACTAAACTCTTGTAATATATCTGGTTTTACTGCATAAAGACGCACAAACATACATGATCAAATTATAATTAACTGTAACCACAATGTCTGATAAATTAAAGATTAGCTATGAGGAACTCAATGATCCTCTTGTTGATAGTGCGATTGAGCGGAAACGAAACGAAGAATCCCTAAGGACAGGAACTGCTAAGGCTTCTGAAGTATTAGCAAAAACCAGCCTAATTTATAAAAACTGGTTCAATCTTATGTTGGCAGGACTTTTTGGAGCTTTCTGTGCCTGGGCGTTAATTGAACCCCATATCGATGACTATGACTATAGTTCTTCTGAAAGTTCTATGCTTTTATTACTTCTTTTGGCAGGTGCATTTATTGGTCTCATGATCGGAAGTATGGAGGGTATTCTTGCCCGGAATTTGTCAAGAGCAATTAAAGCGGGATTAAC
>CAYOLQ010000248.1:0-2683 GCA_964404825.1 uncultured Chitinophaga sp. | reverse complement strand
ATAGTCAGGTTAAAGACCTCTATTTTTATATCCTGAATAGTTACCCCGATAACTCTTCAAGTAAGGTTCCCACTCCGGTTATTTACTCCAATGCATTTGATGTACTCTATGACAATGCAGCTATTACCAATTTTTCGGCTGAGTTTTCTTACATTTCAGGCAAGGAATTTAGTGTTGTTTTAAAGGGAAATTATTTTAATTATAGTCTCGATAACCTGCCATTTGCCTCTCAAATGCCAGATTTTGATCTGACTACTACTTTGGAAACCCGGGTAATTGGTAATCTTACAGGATTTGCAGACCTGGGGATTACAGGTAAACGTCAGACCTTGGTTAACTTATTCGATAGCTATCCTTCAACTTTGACAGCTAATACTACGCAGCGTTTTTTAATCGATCCATCTATACGGTTGAATCTTGGTGCCACATATGAGCTCACCAGCAAATTTAGTCTGTTTGGCCGTGTCGATAACCTGTTAAACCGGCAGAATGAACAGTGGCTGGGGTATGGATCACAAGGATTAAGATTGATGGCCGGAGTGACACTTTCGTTCTAGCAGATCCCTTTTCATACATGGAAAGCCTTTCAATGTTCAGAGAGGCTTTTTTTGTTGATATTCAGTAAGATAGTAATATATTAAAAAAAATATTTTCATAATTTTTGGTGCCAGATAGTTTCATCGTTCCACGATTTTTTATTATATTTGCAAACCTCTGAAAATGGGGCAGTATTTTCTGCAAAACAGAGATTTGCAATGGTTAAATCAGGATTTCAGATGACTTCAATCTGGATTATATTGCTGAAATTGGAGATAACTGTTATATTGTTATAAATAAAATTATCAAAAGAATGAGTGATTTAGAGAATATTCCATCCAATGGATCTTCAAGTTATGGAGCAGACAGTATTCAGGTTCTGGAGGGACTTGAGGCAGTTCGTAAGCGCCCCGCAATGTACATTGGTGATATTAATATTAAAGGGTTGCATCATCTCGTTTACGAGGTGATTGACAACTCAATTGACGAGGCATTGGCTGGCCATTGCAACAATATAGAAGTCGTAATTAACGTTGATGGATCAGTAACCGTTTCTGATGATGGTCGTGGAATTCCTACAGAGTTGCATACGGGGGAGAATAAGTCGGCACTCGAAGTGGTATTAACCGTTTTACATGCTGGTGGAAAATTTAACAAGGAGAGTTATAAAGTCTCTGGTGGTTTGCATGGTGTCGGTGTTTCATGTGTGAATGCTTTGTCCTCCTACCTGCGTGCCGAGATCCATCGTGACGGAAAAATCTGGGAGCAGGAATTTGAAAAAGGTTTTCCGCAGGGAGATGTCAAAATAATCGGCGAATCTGACAAAACCGGTACCATAATCACATTCATTCCGGACGAAACCATTTTTACTACCACTGAATTTAAGTATGATATCCTCTCTGCACGCTTGAGGGAGTTGGCTTTCCTGAACAGAGGAATCCGTCTTTCGATTACAGACAGCCGTGTCGTTGAAGAAGAAGGTTTATTTAAAAGTGAACTTTTTTTATCCGACCGTGGATTGGCTGAATTTGTTGATTATCTGGATGGTACCCGAGAGAGGCTGATCGAGGAAACGATTCATATTTCGACTGAAAAGAATGATGTTCCGGTAGAGATTGCGATGTGTTACAATAATTCGTTTACCGAAAATATCCATTCCTACGTTAACAACATCAATACAATAGAGGGTGGTACCCACATGACTGGTTTTCGCCGTGGATTAACCCGTACCCTGAAAAATTATGCTGATTCCAGCGGAATGTTATCTAAGCTGAAATTTGAAATCAGTGGTGATGACTTCCGGGAAGGGTTGACTGCCGTTTTGTCGGTGAAAGTTCAGGAGCCTCAGTTTGAGGGGCAGACAAAAACAAAGCTGGGAAATTCCGAAATCAGTGCATCTGTCGATCAGGCAGTCAGCGAGATGCTTTCAAATTATTTGGAGGAGCATCCCCGTGAGGCTAAAATTATCGTTAACAAGGTAATATTGGCAGCTACCGCGCGACATGCGGCTCGTAAAGCGCGTGAACTTGTTCAGCGTAAAAACGTACTTACAGGTGGTGGATTGCCCGGCAAACTGGCCGACTGTTCTGAAAAAGATCCCTCCTTATGCGAAGTATTTTTTGTCGAGGGTGATTCTGCAGGTGGTACAGCCAAACAAGGGCGTGACCGTAAATTCCAGGCGATCCTTCCGCTTAGGGGTAAAATTCTAAATGTAGAAAAAGCTATGACTCACCGGGTGTTCGACAGTGAGGAAATTCGCAATATATATACAGCTCTTGGGGTATCGATTGGTACCGATGAAGATCAGAAGGCTTTGAATTTCTCAAAACTTCGGTACCACAAGATCGTGATTATGACTGATGCGGACGTCGATGGTTCCCACATCGCGACACTAATTATGACCTTCTTTTTCAGGTATATGTATGATCTGATCGTGAATGGCTACCTCTATATTGCAACACCACCACTTTATCTTGTTAAAAAGGGAAAACAGGAGCAATATTGCTGGACAGAAGCTCAGCGACTCAGATGTATTGAAGAGTGGGCAGGCGGAAATGAAAAAGCACTGCACGTTCAACGTTACAAAGGTCTTGGAGAGATGAATGCTGAACAGCTTTGGGAAACAACAATGGATCCTCAAACAAGA
>CAYOLQ010000247.1:0-2788 GCA_964404825.1 uncultured Chitinophaga sp. | reverse complement strand
CTACTATTAAAAAATATATGCATGGTTTCGGGGATCAGCATCATTCCCAACCAAAAATTATTTCAATTTCCCAGACAACTGAAATGGGAACAGTATATTCACCGGCCGAAGTAAAAGCCCTGGCTGATTTCGCGCATAGCAATAATATGAAACTACATATGGACGGCGCAAGGATAAGCAACGCCGCTGCTTCTTTGGGGATGGAATTCAGGAAATTTACAACCGATGCCGGGGTGGATATACTTTCATTCGGAGGCACAAAAAACGGCATGATGTACGGTGAAGCAGTTGTTTTCTTTAAACCTGGCACATCGGAAGATTTTAAGTTTCACAGAAAACAAGGTATGCAGCTCGCATCGAAAATGAGATATATTTCGGCACAGTTTAATGCATTTCTCGAAAACGATTTATGGAAATCTAATGCACAGCACGCCAATAAAATGGCAAAACTTCTTTACGACAGGATAAAAAATATTAAAGAAGTTACAGTAACCCAGGAAGTTCAGGCAAACGGTGTATTTGTGATTCTCCCGGAAAGAATTGCATCACAACTTCAGAAAGAAACCTTTTTCTATCCCTGGGACGAATCACGCTCAGAATACAGGTGGATGACAGCATTTGATACAACCAAAGAAGATGTTAACGGTTTCGTCGATAGGCTTCAGAAATTACTGGAGGCATAACATAACCTCGCTTTGCCCTAATAAACATCAGATACTCTCCTTAACCAGCAACGAACTATCCCCATAGCTCAGAAACCTGTATCCGTTGTCTGTGGCATACTGGTAAATTTTCTTCCAGTCTTCTCCTGTAAAGGCTGAAATCAGCAATAACAATGTGCTTGCAGGCTGATGAAAATTAGTTATGATACCGTCCGTCATCCGGAATGTATAGCCTGGGGCAATCATTATCCTTGTTGAAAGTCTGAGAGTTTTGGTTTTTAATTTGTCCATATGCGCAAGGATCAGGCCCAATGCATCTTTTCTGCTTATTGCAGATTCAGTATGATATGCATCCCATTGATCCAGAAATAACTCCGTCTCCTGATTTGGATAGTTCCCTAATGTAGTTGCAATATGGTACAAACTTTCCAGCGTCCGCACTGAAGTTGTTCCGACTGCAATAATCTTCTTTTCTGACAAATACAAACTTTCAAGACTTTCCCGCTTCAGATAAATATGCTCCGTATGCATACTGTGCTCTGCAGCATTCTCTGACTTTACAGGAACAAAAGTGCCTGCTCCGACATGCAGTGTTAACTCTGTAAATGAAACACCTTTGTCCTTCAGCTTTTTAATTACTTCGTCTGTAAAATGGAGTCCTGCCGTGGGTGCTGCGACGGAACCTTCATTTTTTGAATAAATTGTCTGGTACCTGATAGTATCAGATTCTTCAGCAGCTCGGTTAAGGTAGGGAGGGATCGGGGTATTACCTCCAACCGTGATAATATCTGAAAACGTAAACGAGCGATTCTCCCAGAAAAATTTGATATAGTAGTAGTTTCCGTCACTTCCTGTCATTTCAGCATTGAGCAAAGTCTGACTATCCGCGGTTTTTATCTCCTTCTTCAATATCCCTGTTTTCCATTTTTTAGCATTGCCGACAAGACATTTCCATACACATTCTTTATCTGAACTGAACGACAGATTGTATTCAGCAGGTTGCCAGGGTTCGAGCAGAAAAATCTCGATGGCTGCCCCTGTAGATTTTTGAAACAACAATCTTGCCTGAATTACTTTGGTATCGTTAAAGACAAGGTGATGGTGCCCGGTAAGTATTTCAGGCAGATTAAAGAAATGCCTGCCGGAAATCTTACCCCCGTTATAAAACAGCAATTTCGATCTGTCGCGCAATTTAAGTGGATATTTCGCAATCCTATCCTCCGGAAGATTGTAATTGAATTTCTGAATGTTTATATATGACGGCGCTTTGGGCATTCTTACATAGTATTTGAAAAATGTTTTCGGGGGATCGGCTTCCTGAAACTGTTAATTTTTCTGTAAAGGCAGGGCAAAAATACTAAATTTGCATAAAAAATAACGAAATGAACTTAAAGACAGGTGACCGGGTGAAGTTTTTGAACGATATCGGGGGAGGGGTGATTACATCCTTTCTGGATAAAAACAAAGTAATGGTAAGGACTTCAGATGGATTTGAAATCCCGGTAATGATAAATGAATTAATTCCCGATTCTACGGATATTTCTGCGGAAATAGTTTCCAAAACCCCGTCCAGACCGGTTATTTCCCCGGAAATAAAAATTCAGCCAAAAAAGACAGAGGCGAAACCAGCAACAGAAATTTTGAATACCGATGAGGAGGTTTGCATGGCAATTCTTCCTAAATCTCAAAGCTCGGATCTTTTAGCACACATGATTAATAACTCCTCTTACAATATTCATTATGTAATCACCACACATGGAGAAACAGAGACCTTGCTATTCGATCAGGGGAGCATGGATTCGAGAACCCAGATGAAAATTAAAAAATTTCTGCCCGGGAATCTCAATCAGATAACACGTTTTACTATTCAGGTACTATTTTACAAGAACGATTTTTTTGTACCCAGAGAACCCGTATCCATCACAGCATTTATGAATCCCGCTGAAGTTTATTCGGGAAAAGCACTTGCTGAAAACGACTATTTCGACACTAAAGCCTTGATTTTTACCATTGTGAATTTCAGGAAGAAAGCGGGATTCTCTTCTTCCGGTGGAATGGATGTCACTAAACTATTTAAGGACAAAGATTTAAAACCAAAAGCTGAACAAATACCGCAGGAAAAAAGA
>CAYOLQ010000246.1:0-2835 GCA_964404825.1 uncultured Chitinophaga sp. | reverse complement strand
TTGACTGGAATAACTGAGCTATTTCCCCGGGTTCTTTTTTGCCACTCATTTCACATGCCTCATCATAGCTGGGCATAAACCAGTCAAGATATTGTAAAGATGATTCTATCTTTTTTAACCAGATGCCTTTGGAGTCCCATGCCGTATCCATGCAGCAAATAACTCCGTTCTCTTTGGAATATTTAAGGAGCTTCTCTGTACCCTCACCATCGAAATCCGGCATCAGGAAGGTTCCTGCAATCAAAAGGATTTTTGATTCCTTTACCAGCTCAAGGTCAATATCATTAAAAGTGAATTTAGCATTTGCTCCGAAAGAGTGAAGTATCGATCTTTCGCCGTCCCGGGAAATCATGACCATTGATGCAGAAGTTGAAACGCTTTTATCGATTTTCAGCCCGGTAACATCCACTTTTTCAGAATGAAGAGTATCGAGCAGGAATTTGCCAAAGTTGTCATCTCCGATTTTTCCGATAACAGTGGATTTCACTCCTAATTTGGCAAGATCTATCACAAAATTTGCGGCACAGCCACCAACCTGCAGGGACATTTTTTCAACAAGTCCCAGCTTACCTTTTTCAGGCAGAATGTCAACAGGTTTACCTAATACGTCGGCAACCAATATTCCTGCACAAATAATATCAGACATAATATCTGTTTGTTTTAAGAGTTATTCCCTGATTTCTGTGAACCTGTTAATCCTTGGGTCTGTAAATATGTCCTGGTCATCTGTACTGGTGGTGGAAAATTCTGACACTACTGCACCCTCCTCTCCAGCCCTGAACCAGTGCCAGGTATCAGGCATGAGGGTATATTGTTCCCCCGGATTCAGTACTATTTCATGGGCAACTTTAAGGTAATCTTTGTGATCCCCGAGCCCTTTAAGTTGAGGTTCACAATTTTTATCCCCGGGTATATACAGGTACACTTTACCCCATCTGCACCTGAAAGTCTCTTCTTTTCCTGATATTCCGTTCTTTGTCGGATGAATATGTTCCGGACAAGTCTGCCCGGGAAACATAACAAGTTCTTTGGCACAGACTTTCTTTGTGTTTACATAAACCAGCACTTCGAGTCCGATCTTTTCAAGATCGCTTAATCCAAAGTCTGCAATTTCAATCGATTTTTTTTCTTCTTCAGTCAGAATAATGCCAGCCTTTCCAAAATAAGCTATTGCATTATGGCGAGCTGCTTCAAATTGATTTTTATCGAGCATATATAATCTCCTGTTTTATTGATTATTATATCTTAACTGTTTTTTTACAGAAATTTCTCTTTTATTTCCAGGATCTGTTCCGGACTGATGGGAACAGGTTCACCAATGGATTTGCATAGTAGAAATGATTTCGCGCTGAATTCAGCAGCTTCAAGCATATCATATGCATGTTGAAGGGATTTACCGGTAGCAATTACCGAATCATTCCGGATAATACTTACTGCAGCTGTATTTTTAAACAAAGGATTATTCCCATCATTGTTTTCTGAAAATTGGGTTCCAAAAGGAATGACAGGAATCTCCGGCAAGAAGATCCAGCTCTCCGGAATTGTTCTTACGTCCATTTTTTGGGTGGAAACACCAAATGCCATAATATTTGGCGTTTGGGTGATTATGATCGAATTGATGTGTGGATTTGATCTATATATTTGCTGATGAATCATAACAGACTTATCCGGGAATTTTCCGGGCTCACGCTGGCCTGCTTTGATTTGTACCATATCTTCCATTCCTGTTTCCCACCGCGATATGTTCCGAGGGGTGATCAGAAAATCATTTCCTGTCCATCTGACAGAAACAGCCCCATAAGAACTGATCATCAAACCCCGGATACAAGCCCGTCTGACCAGGTCTGTGATTTCACTTCGAATTACCAGTTCCTCAGATGGATAAGATACTCTTTCCAACTCCGGCAGATCACAGGAAATCCGGGATTCATAAGATTTTATCTGTTCATTACTTAACAATAACGGAGTTCCAATAAAAAAAGCCCTGATTATAATACTTGCTGCAAATTCAAGAGTCTCAAACCTCATGTATGCATCGTTAATATCTGTTCCCCCAATTACTGTCCCATGGTTCTCCATTATGATGGCGTTCGATCCTTTTTGAAATTCCCTTGCGATATTATTTCCAAGTTCTTCACTCCCCGAAATGGCATAGGGTGCATAACCCACAGGCCCGCAAACCTGCCTCGCCTGAGGGATAATATGGATATCAGGGATTTTCCTCACCATACTGAAAGAAACCAGGGCAGGAGAGTGAACATGAATTACTGACTTAAGGTCCGGCCTGATCCTGTATATTGCCTGGTGAAAAGGATATTCTGAGGAAGGTTTATGATGACCAATTACCTTTCCGTCAGGTTTTATACAAATAATATCACGGCGTTGTAAAGAGCCTTTATCTATTGCCGAAGGAGTGATCCAGATATTCCCCTCACTGTCCTGAACAGAAATATTCCCTCCTGTTGAGGTTGTCAGTCCTCGCCTATAAATCCGGTTTATTATTTCAATTATCTGGTCAGTAGGAGGAGGAGGTATTTTGCTGAATATCTGCATATATAAATTGTTAAACTTGATTATTCAGGGCTTACATGAATACAAGGTATGGATTTTCAAGGATTTCTTTTACTTTGCTAAGAAAAGCTGCACCCAAAGTACCATCAATTATCCGGTGATCGAATGAACCGGTTATATTCATCATATCTCGCACTACTATCTGCTGATCCTTAACCACAGGTTTTTGAATTATGGCCCCTACAGCCAGAATGCAACTTTCAGGCTGATTAATAATGGCTGTAAAATTATTAATGCCATACATCCCCAGATTTGACAGGGTTA
>CAYOLQ010000245.1:0-2890 GCA_964404825.1 uncultured Chitinophaga sp. | reverse complement strand
CATCAAATGAAAAATTCTTCAGTTTGGAGGAATTTGCCTTTAATAATTCTTCAACCTTTAACTCTTTGCTAAAAATAACCTGTGGATCGTCCGCATTTCTGAGTTCAAATCGGAGCATCGCCTTCAAATCTATTGAAGATTCGTTGGCCAGTTCAACTTCAGCTTTTAGGGTGGCATTCACAAAATTTTGATCAAATACCGTTGAGACATGAAACATCGAACAGTTGAGTTCGGGGAGTGCCATGAGGTATATTTTCCGGCTGATTCCCCCCAACGGATGAACTGCATATTTGGATCCACTCGACAATGAATCGGCGATACTTTCACTGCGGACTTTAATGACCAAACGATTGGTCTGACCTTTCAGGAGATGCTCAGAGATGCCCGTTTCAAACTGGGTAAAACCACCCAGATGTCCCCCAGCTTTTTTCCCGTTGATCAATATTTCACATTCGCTGTAAACGGCATCACATCTGAGTTTGATCAGTTTGTCGTGCCAGTCGGTTGGTAAGATGAAATCCCGTTGGTATTCTGCAAAGGTTCCCGGGTTTACCTTGAAGCCTTGCATTACCCATTCGCCGGGCACCTCAATATTTTGGGACGTGCTTTTTTGATTGGTGTCGGGAGTAAATTGCCAGGTGCCGTTAAGGCTCATCACTGTTGTTTGAAGGTCGCCTGCAGCATTCGGAACAGGAGATAAACGGGGCATTTCTGCGCCCATCGCTTTGATTACCGCCCTGACGGAATCTATTTGCTGAGCTGCAGCTATTCCTGAAGTGAGGAAAAGAGATGCAATTATAAAAGTCTTAATTTTCATAATTTCCATAAATTTAGTTTAATATGACTTCTGCAAATAATCAGGTTTATTAATTTTATTCAAAATGATTACCAGAAAATGGAATACAAAACACACAGGATCACCAATAAACCCGCCGACAATGTATTAAACACCCAATCCGTTTTGAACGAAATTTCGTTGAGATCAATCGCTCTGGCATGGCTTTTTTTCGATTCTGTTAATGAAACAACAATAATTATTGCGCTAAGAATCAGAAAGACAATACCTATTCTGTCGAGAAATGGCAAACCGGGATACAAATATTTTAACAGCGCAGAAACGGGTATGCTTAACACTGAAGCGATAAGCACTGAATTTGATGTTGTCCTTTTCCAGAATATGCCATAGAAGAACAAAGCAAATATTGCCGGACTTATGAAACCGGTATATTCCTGAATGAACTGAAATGCCTGGTCCAGGTTTTTAAGTAACGGTGCAATTGTGATGGCAATTATAATGGCGACTAAGCTGCTGATCCTCCCTGTAAGAACCAGATTTTTATCCTGAGCATCTTTTTTCAGGTATTTTTTATAGATGTCGAAAGTAAAAATGGTGCCTGCAGCATTTACCATCGAGCTTAGTGCAGATACAATTGCTCCGGCAAGAGCTGCCAGTGCAACACCTTTAATACCAACTGGAATAAATGTATTCACCAGCCATGGGTAGGCCTGGTCGGCCCTGGTGATATCGGCTTTCAGCACAAATGCAGCGATACCTGGTAATACAACGATAAATGGCATAAGAATTTTCAGGTATCCTGCAAAAAGGAGTCCGCGTTGAGCCTCTTTCATGCTCTTTGCAGCGAGTGCCCGTTGCGTTATATACTGACTACATCCCCAGTAACTCATCCCGGTAATCCAAAGTCCTGTAAGGATTGTCCTGATACCCGGTAAGTTGGTAAATTCAGGATTGTCCTTTGGTAATATCAAATGAAATTTTTCAGGCGCCTGATGAATCATGTTTTCAAAGCCGATAATCGCGCCATGACCTCCTGAAATAGCATTTAATGCAAGAATGGTTGTGAGAATACCGCCAAAAATAAGCACAGTTACCTGTATCACATCTGTCCATGCAACGGCCATAAGCCCACCATAAATCGTATAAATTGCCGAGATAAGGGCGAGTCCGAAAATGGCATATTCGAGCGGTATCCCGAATACCGTTTTAAGTGCCAATCCCCCAAGGTATAAGACAGATGTGAGATTTACAAATACATACAATACCAACCAGAAAACAGCCAGACTGGTCCTTACCCGTTCGTCATACCGCTGTTCAAGAAATTGCGGCATGGTATATATTTTTTTGCTGATATAGACAGGAAGGAACCATTTGGCAATAATAATCAGCATTATCGCCGAAATCCATTCGTAAGTGGCAATCGCAATACCACTTTTAAATCCCGAACCCGACATACCGATGAATTGTTCGGCCGAAATATTGGAAGCAATCAGCGTTGTTCCAATTGCCCACCATGTCAGTGAATGGCGGGCTAAAAAGTAATCATCGCTTGTTCTTGACAGATTTTTTTTTGTACGGGAAACCCAGAGACCAACAAAAACAAGAATGGCCATATAGACAATAAATATTACATAATCCAAACTGGAAAAGTTAACCGCAGTAATATTCATTTTATCCTTTTAATTTGAATGATTCTTCATACGCCTGGGCCGCATCTTTAATGGCCACCAGATTTTCCCACTTCACTTCAGGCTCCACCATGTGTGTCGGACCGATGACAATTCCCCCTTTGGGCCCGCATGCGGTTAGGTTGGCTATGGTCTGGGCGTACACCTCTTCGGCTGTACCGTAAGGCAACAGCTGCTGGGTGCCAAGCGTTCCCCAAAATGAGACCTTATCTCCAAAGCGCTCGCATACCTCGCTAAAGTTCATACATTCAGGCTGGATCGGGTTTAAAATTTCAACCCCTGATTCAATCAGCTTATCTATAAAAGGGAGGATATAACCGCATGAGTGATAGAAGATCAGAATATCTGGTTTGATCTCCTTGGCTGCTTTGATCACCTTAATTAAGCGGGGTTGAAGCCATTTTTC
>CAYOLQ010000244.1:0-2899 GCA_964404825.1 uncultured Chitinophaga sp. | reverse complement strand
GCGACTCTCCCGATTGCATCGGGATGCTCTGAACCAGCTGAGCTAAGCTCCCAAAAGTCTACTAATTCTTTTCAAATAATACTGTCCAGCGACTCTCCCGATTGCATCGGGATGCTCTGAACCAGCTGAGCTAAGCTCCCAAAGCGGCTGCAAATATAATGCACTTATTTTTAAACACAAAGGAAATTTTAAAAATTTTAGAATATAATTCCTTTGCTGGCAATTTACTTAATCCCATTAAGCAGAAGAATCATTGCTCTGGAATTATGGTATGGGCACTTCCACAAACCTGCTTTCTCAAGATCCGGGTATAAATTTCCCTGTTTATCAGTTTTCAGATACCATTCACCATTTGCATGATCCACCATTTTGGTATCGATAAACTGCCAGGTTTTTAAAATGGCATCAAGGTATGTGTTGCTTTTGATAATTCTATAAATATTAAAGAAACCTACCAGTGCCTCTGCCTGAATCCACCAATGTTTATCAGAGTCCAGCGAATCAGTTAAATAGTTGAATTCACACATTAACCCTCCATCTGTGTCAATACCTTCCCTTAGGGTAAGTTTTGCTAATTTTTCCGCAATCTTTTGGGAAGCCTTAATAAGAACAGGGTCCTGAAGTATTTGTGCTGCTTCTGTAATTAACCATGAAAATTCGATGTCATGACCAAAAGAGCATAGATCATCAATTTTGTTCCAATCATTATCGAAAAAGAGTATGAGATGCCCTCTTTCATCCAGAAACTTTTCATGAAAAAGTTTTATTAGATTGCTAAGGGAAACCCTGAGTTTTTCATTTTTCCATACATTGTAAAGGTTTGTGTAAGCTTCAAGTATATGGAGATGGGTATTCATTGTTTTGGGAGCATTCAGGTCTTTCTCACTTAGCCGCAGGTCATCAATAGCATTCCAGGCCTCACCGAAAGCCTCAATATACCCTCCTTTGATTGTGTCGAGACTCTTTTCTTCAATCAGTTCAAAAATATTTATTGCTTCGTCAAGAACCGATTGGAGATGATTGGTTTTATAGTATTCTGCAAAGGAATAAATTGCAAACGCCTGCGCATAAACCTGCTTTCTGCGGTTAACCGGAAGGGATTTGTAATCCAGTTCCCAAAAAACCCCGCCATATTTTTTATCAAGAAAATTCCGGATTATATATTGATATGCCCTATCAGCTATTAGCTTATATTCAGTTTTTTTTAAGTAATTGTAAGCAGCTGAAAATGTCCAGAGGATTCTTGTATTAAGAATTACCCCTTTATTTGCTTCTTTAACAGCTTTATTCTCAGCATTCACACTACCGTAAAAACCACCGTTTATCTGGTCAATTGTTTTTTCCGACCAGAATTTAAGAATATTGTTCTCCAGGTTTTCAAGGAGTTGAGGCTTTTATTCTGATAATT
Source organism: uncultured Chitinophaga sp. (assembly GCA_964404825.1). Classification (GTDB taxonomy): domain Bacteria; phylum Bacteroidota; class Bacteroidia; order Bacteroidales; genus JACJXF01. The sequence continues at coordinate 1,491 of CAYOLQ010000244.1, read as the reverse complement.
GTTTGTATTGACCGGGCATAATTATAAAGTGGAAAAAGTTTGTTCTGTTTGATATTTAAACTCGTAAACCCTATTATTTCTGAAAATTAAAAAGCGGAATTTTCATCTTTTTCTTATTTCTGAAAGATCCTTTTCGAAAAGCGTTTCAGGAAAACCATAAAATTCTTTAAAGTCATCTGCACTGATATGCCCCGGATAGGGACCATAATGATGCTTTGCATTTGCATTCCTCCAAAACAGAATATAGGAGGACCCTGAATTTTTAATAAGAGGATATATTACTTTGGAAAACCATGACCGGCTGGGTATGCTTTCATATCCTGTTTCTGTAACTGCGAACAGTTTCTTTTCTGCCTGAGCCATTTCTCTGAACATTTTCAGGTTGCTTTCCATATCGCGTATGTAGGCAGCGGTGTCGTTATTATACATATAGGTATCAAACCCAATGATGTCAACATAATCCGATCCTGGATATTTTGACATGAATTCTTCCTTACTCTTAATTGTACCTGAAGAGAAAGCATACAGAACATTGTGAACATCGTTTTTATCTCTTAAGGTTTCCACTGTAAGTTTCCACAATTCGATAAACTCTTCATTTCCGGAATGAGGAGTGCCCCACCAGAACCAGCCACCCGTCCATTCATGCCAGGGTCTGAAAATAACAGGTATTGGTTCGCCATTTTCATCCGTAAGCGATTTAAGGAATCCGGAAACTTTGTCAAGCCATTGAATAAATTTGGATTTAATTTCCTCGTCTGAGAGTATAAATTTCACAGTTTTTTTTTCGCTCCACGAACTTTCTCCGGTTACCGGATTATTGGCATGCCAGCTCAGGGTTGATATCCCTCCGCGCTTGTTTGCTTCGATAATTAATTTTCTCATTTTACTGAAGTACACTGTATCGAGATTATGATCCCCATCTCCCTCAATATGACCCAGATCCCATCCATATATTGCCGGGAAATCCCCGCATACCATTTCAATATCGCAAGTTGTTTTCCCTTCTTCATATTTCCAGCCTACACCGTATGCGGTAGGATCCTGATGACCTATAAGAATTCCCTGTTTTGTTGAATTGCATATAGTATTATACATGTTGTAAGTACCTGCCGAGGCTTTTTTATCAACAAGATTACCTGGAACGGTATTGGTGCAGGAGCACAAGCTCAGAATGATTGTTATGGAAACGAGTAAGCTGATTCTCATAAGTAATTGGTTTAATTGAAATTGCTGTTTCATTAGTAGAAAAAATCGGTATAGATAGCTTTTTATGGACTTGGTTATTTCTTAAATCGAAACTACATTAATTTGCAGATCTATGCAAGTTTTCTATTCAACTGATAACAATCATTCCAGAAATTATCTCATAATATTTCTGGTATTATAAAAAAAATAATGCACTTTTATATCGAATATTCCACGTTTCTGAAATAAAAAAATAAAAATCATGAGAATCTTCTTTCCGTTTTTATTGATGTCGATATTCTT
>CAYOLQ010000243.1:0-2912 GCA_964404825.1 uncultured Chitinophaga sp. | reverse complement strand
TTTCATATAATGAATTTAATAATACAAGGCTAATACAGGCATTAGGATTTATTTATGAAAGGTTGTAATGAAATAAATTGAAGAATGATTTTTTTTGTACCTGATTCATTATACTGAATCTATTAACCGATTTACAGTTGATTGAAATATTGAATTTACATTGAAATATTAAAGTGCATCTATAATATTTCAATGTTAATCGCAATTTTAAGATACTTTTGGTAAACCTGATAAAACGCTGGTTTTGGAAGGGGGAAGAAAGAATGGTTAAAGGAGGTTCAATTACAGCATTCCCTCACTAACCAGCCATTTCCTGACCCTTTCATGCTCTGCCTGGTATTTGGTTTCCACATCATTTAAAATCTTCTGAAACCGGGGTTCCTGGCGAATGGTGTTAAAGTAGGGTTCGAATTATAAATCGTTTACCCACCACAGTGCAAAGGATTGATTCTTATTCACTTCATCCAAGTACTGATAGGCCTTTCCCCGTTCACCTAAAAAAGCATAAACCCTGGCCAATTCGAAATGCGCCAATCTTCTGGGCACTGCCTTCCAGAATGTACCTGACTTCAAGTTCACGTGCAATCTGGAGAACCGATTTGCCTGTATTGTTCCTGTATCGTTCGGTGGAAGTACGGGAGTTAACTTTCAAATCTTTAATCTGAGCCAACTTATCCGTGATGGTTTCAACCAGTCCATTGATGAAATAGAGGTTTGTGGAATCATGGCTATTGTTGATAAAAAGGCAGAATGGCTATTGATTTTTCCCGGGTACCCATAATTTTCGGGTACAGGAAATATGCCATTGTCAGGATAATAAGCAGACCAAGTATGTGGCTTATAAATGATTTTGAAGGTTGGTGCTTCGCAGGAACTGGTTCAGAATCTTGTCCTTCCGGTTTAGTGTCTCTCTGATTTCTTAATTCACCCGGTGTATGCCCGAAATAATCGTGAAAGCAGCGGTTAAAATATGCCGGACTCCCAAAACCAACCCGTTACGATATCTCTGCTGCAGTCAAATCATCGTTCTGCAATAACTCTTTTGCTTTTTCCAGTCTGATTTCCCTGATAAACTGGCTGACGTTCTTATTGCTGATTTTTTTTTAATTTCCGGTTCAAATGGGTGTGGCTCATACAAACATCTCTGGCCAGATCTTCCAGTCCGAATCTCTCGTTTTCCAGTTTTGCTTCAACAAGATTGGTTAGTTTTTGGATAAACTCCCTTTGCATCAGTTGAATTATAATGCTAATTTGCTGATCGTCAAACAAATATAAAACAAATTATTATCACTGCATAAACTATTCTGTAAGGATATTTAAACTCATTTCCTGATTATTATTTAGAGGGGGAATAGGTTTAAGAACGTGAGAAGTCGTGATGACGTGATAAAACATAATCACGTCTTATCACGTCATTACCCCGTTACCCCGTTACCCCGTTACTCCGTTACTCCGTTACTCCTCACACCTCACCAACCCATTTTCCCACAACCATTTACAAACTATTTCTGCTAAATAACATAATTTTCTTAAAAAACATTTGGATATTCAGATAAAAACATCTTATATTTGCTCCCGTAAATCACCCCCCTACATTTTAGGGCAGGTTTATAAAGAAGAGGCGAGAGAACAGGCTCTGTGACCCTCTGGCAACCTATCAGACATGAAAAGGTGCCAATACCTGGTTCCGCTTTAGCGGAATAACTATAAACAATAATGCCATGAATCAAAAAAACACCATCATCCCTTTTGGGAATTTTAAAGCGCTAAACGGAACAGGTATTACCTCCGGTTTTCTCAGCATGCTTTTCCACCATATCTTTTTTATGTATAGATAGTCTGTACTATCTGCAGGCATTTTAAAGCCTGATGTTTGCATGTGGCAGACAACTATGCCCGGAACATATCCTTTCCGGAAACCCAATTCATTTGTTAACACATTTAAAACTATATAATTATGAGCAATTCATTACATTTCGACACGTTGCAGATTCATGCAGGACAGGAAATTGACAAACTCACTCACTCACGTGCAGTGCCAATTTATCAGACTTCCTCTTACACTTTCGACAATACAGAACATGCCGCAAACCTATTTGGCTTAAGGGAATTCGGAAATATCTATACCCGTCTGATGAACCCTACCACCGATGTTTTTGAGAAACGCATCGCTGCTCTCGAAGGGGGAGTCGCTGCCCTCGCAACATCCAGCGGACAATCGGCTCAATTCCTGGCGCTAACCAATATCCTTGAATCGGGCGACAATTTCGTTTCAACATCCTTTCTATATGGCGGAACCTACAACCAGTTCAAGGTTCAGTTTAAACGCCTGGGCATTGAAGCTCGCTTTGTACAGAGCGACAGTCCTGCAGAATATGAAAAACTGATCGACAGCCGCACAAAAGCCATTTATCTCGAAACAATCGGAAATCCAAAGTTTAATATACCCGATTTCGAAGGAATTGCTGCGGTTGCAAAAAAGCACGATATTCCACTTATTGTGGATAATACTTTCGGTGCAGGCGGATACCTTTTCCGCCCACTGGAACATGGCGCCAATGTTGTTGTTGAATCGGCTACAAAATGGATTGGCGGACACGGAACCAGCATAGGAGGCGTAATTGTTGATGGAGGCAATTTTAACTGGGGTAATGGTAAATTCCCTCAATTTACTGAGCCGTCCGAAGGATACCATGGCCTTGTTTTCTGGAATGTGTTCGGCTCAGGCGGACCGTTTGGAAATATCGCATTTATTATCCGCGCCAGAGTTGAAGGACTGCGCGATTACGGTAATGCATTGAGTCCTTTTAATGCTTTTCTGCTTTTACAGGGATTAGAAACCCTTTCCCTACGCGTTCAGCGTCATGTTGACAATGCCCTTGCCCTTGCAAAATGGCTTGAGCAGCAGGATT
>CAYOLQ010000242.1:0-2938 GCA_964404825.1 uncultured Chitinophaga sp. | reverse complement strand
AAAAATGAAAAAGATTCTATCGCTTTCACTGGTTTTAGTAATGCTATTATCATGTACTGATGATAATAAGGATACTTCCGGTAAATACCAACAGCCCGAAACAAGCCTGGATAAGTTTTCCGATATGAAATTTGGCTTATTCATTCACTGGGGACTTTATTCAGTACCTGCAGGTGAATGGAAAGGTAAGTATGTAAGAGGAATTGGTGAATGGATCATGAGCAGGAACAAAATCCCTGTGGCCGAATACTCCAGACTGGCAGAACAGTTTAACCCTGTAAAATTCAATGCCGATGAATGGACTCAACTGGCAAAGGATGCGGGGATGAAGTATATGGTTATTACTTCAAAGCATCATGATGGTTTTGCAATGTATCATTCAAAAGCGTCAGATTATAATATTTTCGATGCTACTCCTTTTAAAAGAGATCCACTTGCTGAATTGTCAAAATCAGCCGCAGGTAAAGGTATCGGTTTCGGATTTTATTATTCCCAGGCCCAGGACTGGAACGAGCGGAATGGAGCAGGCAATACCTGGGATTTTCCATTAGAGAGAGACCCGGCTCCTTACCTGGATGTTAAAGTTTTCCCCCAGGTTAAGGAACTCCTGACTGGATATGGTAACCTGGCTTTAATCTGGTTTGATACTCCCCAGCTATTAACAGAAGAACAAGTTATCCAACTTAGAAAACTTGTTAAGGATATGCAACCTGAATGTCTTGTAAATAACCGGATTGGATACAAACAGGGTGATTATGAACAAATGGGCGATAATGCTATTCCTACTCTTGTATTTGACTGGCAGGTATGGGAGGTCCCTGCAACTTTAAATGATACATGGGGGTTTAAAAAAGATGATCACAACTGGAAAGATCCGAAAGATTTAATCTACAAACTTACAGATATTGTCAGCAAAGGCGGGAATTACCTGCTGAATGTTGGTCCGACAGCTGAAGGAGTGATCCCTGCTGAAAGCCAGGAAATTCTGAGGGAAATCGGGAAATGGCTTAAAGTAAATGGTGAAGCTATTTACGGAACAAAACACAGCCCTGTATATTTTCCGGGCGCTTCCTGGAAATGCACGGTAAAACCGGGTAAAATGTATATACATATTTTCGATAAGCCCGGAAAGGAACTGCGAATTGAAGGACTGGTAACAAAAGTAAAAAAAGCTTATTTACTGGATGGGGGTGAGCAGATTAAGTTCAGTAAGGATGGAAATTCGCTGGTATTAGAGGTGCCTCAGGACATTAATATAAAATATAGTTCAGTTATTGTCCTCGATCTGAAAGATGAATTCCCTGTTATTGCTGAAGGATACAGGTATAATGATCCACAGCAGGAATACAACCTCTTTGCAAAAGATGCGCGAATGGGAGGCGAAGAATTAAAATACCTGAATGATATGAACGCTGTAACCGGCTTTTTGGAATCAGAAAGTCCTTTTAATGAACTGATGTGGTATCATTATCCATATGATAGTGCAAGTTACAGTGTATCCGTTGAGTATGCGTGTGATGACTCAATTGCAGGAAGTCCTTTTGTGCTTCAGAAACAAAAGAATAGACAGGATGTGGCCGTAATTAGCGGGATAATACAGCCAACCGGTGGTAAATTTCAAACTTATAAAATCGGTGAAATGTTGCTGGAGCAGCAGGAACTGAGCCTTCTTCGGTTCAAACTTGAAAAGGATTTCATATCCTCACCCCTTAAATTTCGCAGGCTGATTCTTAATAAAATCTGATTCTGTGATACATTAGTTAAAAAAATTTGATTTGTGATTTAAATTTAATCAGGAACATGATGAAAGCACATTTAATTTTCCCTATCCTTATGATAATGATTTCATGCGGATCACATGAAATAAAAACTATTCATCCGTCCACCAGCAGAACATCCGAAATCGAAGAATGGGAAAGTCTCAGATTTGGGGCTTTCGTTCATTTCAATGATAATACCTTCATGGGAACTGAATTTTCCAGGAACACTGATCCATCTGTTTTTAACCCGTCTAATCTCGGAATTGATCAGATGGTCTCCGGTTTCCACGATGCAGGTGTGAAATACGCAGTTCTTACTACACGGCATACATCGGGTTTTTGCCTGTGGGACAGCAAAACTACTGAGTTTGATGTAGCTTCCAGCCCGGTGAAAACCGATATTGTGAAACAATTTGTGGAAGCATGCAGGAAATATGATGTTAAACCCTGCCTGTATTATTGTCTGTGGGGAGGAAGCTGGAAACCCTGGGAATGGAATCCTTACATAAAGAAAGAACTTGAAGGAATAACTCCAAAGGCAATTATGCTTTCCCAGCTGGGAGAACTTGCTTCAGATTATGGAAGCATATATTCATTCTGGTTGGATATGCATACATGGTGTGACACTTCTCTGTCTGTCCGAGAGATTTATGACTTTCTAAAACTTAATAACAAGGGAACCCTTGTTCACTTTAACCAGCATGTACAGGATGGAAGCAAGATCAGATATTTTCCAACTGATATGCTCAATGGCGAGCAAAGAATTCCACCATCGGCAGGTCATAATCCTTACCGCATGGTTGACTCAGTAATGTACTATCTGCCGTTTGAATATGAGATAACATCACAACAATGTGATCAACGTTCGCTTGGAAATGGCTTAATGTCCGGTTCCACCTGGTTCACTTACAGCGACAGCCGGTTTTATCCGGTGGATAGTTTGTTTAAGTACATTTTGCAGAACTTTGAACGAGGTGGAAGTAATATCCTGCTTTCAACTGCACCCGATCCTTCCGGGCATTACAGGAAAGCAGACAGTGACAGTCTTGTGAAACTTGGAAAACTAATATGGAAACAGGATTAATCCGCTTTTAATTGATTAATACCCATTACTAATTCACTTTCAGGTTTAAAATCTTTCCATCGAAGGTACCCATTGTGCCTATACTCCCTGGAAC
>CAYOLQ010000241.1:0-2962 GCA_964404825.1 uncultured Chitinophaga sp. | reverse complement strand
AAATTTCTCTGGGGACGGATATCACCCGGCCGTCCCATATACTCAACATTGGTAAGGTTTTTTACTGTAAAGGAGATCGAGTATCTGTCAGTAATTTGATAACTCATGCCAACATCCATAAGCATATACGCCCTATTATTCGCATTCCAGTAATCGTAAAAACCCGGCAGTATACCTTCTCTGGTAAGCTCTCCCAAAAAAACATCGTCGATGCTTAACATTCTGGATTTTGCATAAACAGTAAGTCCCAAAGCATATTTTTTATACGAAGTATTTACACTTAACTTCCCTGAGTGTTTTCGTCTGTATTTAAGGAAGGTATCTGTATTCTTTTTTGTAATTGGATTAAATTCAACAGGATACATGAAAATATATCCACCTGAAAAACTCGTATTAAAATCTCCCGATGATTGTTTTAGCATGTATTCAATCTCATAGCCATAAACCCTCGATTGTTCAACATTTGTTGCTTTGAATCCGAAATCGTATAATTCCGTGACAGGATCAAGATAAGAGCCGAAGATATACTCAATTAGTTCAGAGTTCTGGGTGTAAAAAACCGCCAAATCTGCCTGTCCGCTGAAATTACCCAATACAATCCCCTGCTTAACACCAATTTCGGAGTTCCATCCGGATTCGGCCTGAATATAAGGGTTTGGAAATATTTTTATGGTTCCGAGAGTTGTGGATGCAAATTTTTCAGCAATAGAAGGATAGCGGTATCCTTGTCCGAATGAAAAGCGGAGGTAAGTATAATCTGCCAGTTTGTAGTTTATTCCTGTGCGAAAGACAGGAACAATCTTATCGTTATTTCCATCAAGAGAATTAAATTCAAACCGAACGCCGGCAATCATAATCAGCCTTTCGACAGGTTTTAAATTGAATTGTGCTAATGCTGCCAGATTTAATCCTTCATGATCTCCATAAAAGTTTGAAGTTATTCTGCTGAAATTCTCTGAAACACCCAAATTAAAATCAAATATATCCGATAGTTTATGCCAGCTCTGATACTCCGCATAAAAAGAAAGGGCATCTGAGTTATTTCCGGGCTTGTCGGGGAATGTATTCCGGGAAGATTGGAGACGGGCCTTGAGTTCGTGTTTATAAAGATTTGCTTTTTTTAAGCTTATAAAGGGATCCACAGCCAGAAAGCTTCCCTGCAGTTTCAAAACGGTCGATTCATCCTGTTTAAGGGCACCTAAAGCTGCATCTTCCCACAATACAAAATCTCTTTTTACCGTATAACCGGAATTTATATTCATTCCGTAGGTTAGACCCTTTACTTTGGGGTTATGGTGTTTCAGACTGATGTTAAGCCTGCCCAGTTTTTCATCATTCCATTTTCTGTAACCATTATCAAACAAAATACTGCTTCCAATTCCAATATCGGTGTTTCCTGATTTTTGCAAATGTGAAAATGATGCTGCAGCAGTCATGCGCGGAGTGTCCCACCATTTCCAGCTATTTTGCCGGGGATTGTCGTACAAACCCGATTCAATAAAAAATCTGGTCTGAGGTGTAGCAGTTGCATCTGCGGTTCGGAAATTTATAATCCCGTTCAAAGCCGACGATCCATATAAGACTGAAGATGCTCCTTTAATAATTTCAACCTGTGCGAGGTTTTCAAGCGGGAGAAACTGCCATTTAATATTACCAGCATCGGCAGCAACAACTGGCAGTCCGTCTATAAGTGCAAGAACACGGCTTCCGGCCCCATAGCTAAATCCACTTCCACCCCTGATAGAAGCTTGTCCGTCGAGAACCTCAATACCCGAAGATTTGTTAATTAATTCCTCTGCATCGGTAATGTGGTTTTCAGAAAGAATACCCGGTCTGATTATGCTCAGGGAAACGGTTGATTCCGAAAGTTTTTGTTCAGTACGGTTGGCACTAATAACAATCTGATCGATCTGATTGATTTCATGAATCATTCCGGCATTCAATTCAACAGTATCACCTTCGGTGAGAAATATTGTTCTTCTTAGCTGCTGATATCCTATATATTGGAAGGTTACGTTTATGTTTCCCTTTGCAGTTCTGAAGAAGAATTTACCATCCTTTCCTGAAATTGTGCCCATATTTTTTCCATACAGAATATTTGCTCCTACCAGCGGATCCCCCGTGATAAAATCAAATACCCTGCCTTTTACAATGCCCGTAGTATCTGCAGAATATACATCTGCAAAAGCTATCTGCAAAATAAAAGCAAGTAAGAAAAAGAGGCGCATAAATCAGGGCACAAAAGTCATACGAATCTTAATAGGATCGGTAGGATCTTCAAAATTGGGGAAACCTGTTGTAATTTTTAATGATGCCTGGGTGAGTTCAACAATTTTTGTATTTAATGGATAAGGTAGTGAGTCTGAATTGATATTGATTTCGGTATCATCATAAATGAGGTCCCATGTGCCTGTGTATGAACCAAATACACCGGTTCCGTCCTTATTAAACTTTATTTCGCCTTTAAAATCCTCAAGCATCTGTCCGGGTCCGCCAGCTTCAACTCCATTTGCCAGAAGGCTGTCTGACTGCCACACAGATCCTGAAAGAATTTTATACCGGTCGGTTTCAACTTCTTCAGTGCAGTTATACAGACTCAGCGAGCTTAATATGATTAATGTAATAAAGATGTTTTTCATGGGAAGTGGTTTTGTATATTATTAATCATTTTTGCTTTGTCAAAAAATTTAAATTTATTTTAAACGCACATTATGGTCATTATCGCATAGGATCAAAACATTCCACTTATTCTATTGTCCTCATGCCGGACAGGCATTTACTTTTTTATTCACTCATTATTTATTTCAAAGGTGTTCATGAGCTCATCCCGCTTTGCGGGATTCGGTTCCTTGATGAAAAAAGTAAACAAAAAAATCAAGAAAAAATCATCCCGGCCTTTACCCACAATCCCGATGTACATCGGGATCGCGGCCATTTTTTCGGGCCACCGCGCTTTGGATTT
>CAYOLQ010000240.1:0-3095 GCA_964404825.1 uncultured Chitinophaga sp. | reverse complement strand
GATGGTCGAAGGGTAGCAATAGGCGATATTAAGGTTAATCTTGAGCTGTGGGTGATGGAGAACTTCCTGCCAAAAGAAGAAACGAATAACAAACAGAAATAAACTTCATGGACCATAAAATAATACCTGCTTCGAGGCTAACAATTATATTTATCCTTGCCGTAATCTTCTCTGGAAGCGTATTAACATGGTTCAGTATCAATAACATTTCGAACCTCAAAGAGCTGACTGGAAAAAGAATCCTTGAGGAACAGAAGGAACTTTCAGCAAGGTTTTCAGCTGCGATACAAAATAAATTAGAAAAAGTAACTGCAGGTTTTATAAATGGAATCGATCCGTTAGGTTTAATGAAAGACTCTGTGATAAAAAGAGCAGCGAACTTTGATTTTGTTATTCATCCATTCATCCTTAAAAGTAATGGCAAGTTTTTATATCCAAATTTCATTGGGATACCTGAAAATCTGCCCCAGGAGAAGTTTTCAAGCGGGTTTAAATCTGCTTTCAAAACGGGAGAAGAAGCTGAATTTGTGGAAAAAGACCCCGGAAAAGCAAAATATTATTATTTGTCGTGCCTGAGTTATTCAACAGGAAGCAGCGATTCGGTCAAAGCATTCAATGCATTAGGAAGGATTTCAGTAAAATTAAAAGATTATAAAGATGCAATAGCCTATTACAATTCAATCATTCTGGACTATTTCCCGGCAGTTGATAGCAGCGGGCTTCCTTATGCCTATTATGCTTTACCGCAGCTTTTAAAAATTACATTTCCTGATAATCGTGCAAAAATATTCCCGGTGGTTGAATTTAGTCTTGAAAAATTGGAGACCGGATCAATCCCCCTGAATTTTAACACAGAAGAATTGTTAATCCTTGTTTCAGATTGGTTAAAGGGAAACACTTTTACCAGTCAGAGAAAATCAGCAAACATTAACAAACTGATAGAAAGCATAAAACAGCAGGTTCAATTTACCACCACCTATAGAAATGAGCTATCAGATCTTTTGAAAAAAGGGAATCCCCGTAACCATTCTACTGCCGGAAATGATTTTATAGTCGTCCATTCGATTTCAGGAGGCAACCAGGAATTTTTTCTGATCAACACAAATTTTGAAAATCCGTCAGGTTTTTTAGTTGATCGCAAAAAGCTATTTGAGGCCATATTAAAAACAGATCTTCAATCCGGTTTTGAATTTGATTATAAAATTCAATTTCCAGCAACATATAGCTCAAATACAGCTGGGGACAATCTTGTTTATACTTCGCAATTGATTCCCCTGTTTCCGGAGCAATTGATAGAAATAAAACTTAACGATGTAAATCTGATTAAAGATCTCATAAAACGGAGAAGCTGGATTTACGGGATTTCCTCTGTTTTGCTCCTGGTTGCAATGTTTCTAGGCGTTGTATTGATTTTAAGAGACATAGCAAGGGAAAAACATCTTGCACGGTTAAGGGCTGATTTTATCTCGAATGTAACTCATGAACTTAAAACACCGCTGACTTCTATCCGTATGTATGCCGAGTCGCTTATGATGGGAAGGGTAAAATCAGCCTCAGCTAAGAAGGAATATTTGTCAGTGGTTGTCAATGAGAGCGAACGCTTGAAACGGATGATCAACAACATCCTGGAATTTTCAAAAATGGAAAAAGGCAAACCGGAGTACCGTTTTGTCAATTCAAATCTGGCCTCCCTCCTGAAGGAAGAAATTCAGGAGAATAAAAAAAAAAAAAAAAAAGAACAATTTGACATAGTAACTGAACTGGATGAAAATATAGTTGCTGAAGTTGATCCTGAAAAAATGAAGCAGGCAATTGGTAACTTGCTCAGCAATGCCATCAAATATTCGACCGATACAAAAAAAGTTTCCATCCGGTTATTTCAAAAATCAAAAGCTATCTTTATTGAGGTTGAGGACCGGGGCATGGGTATCCCTGAAGATAAATTATCCAGGATATTTGAAGAGTTTTACCGGATTGAGCAAAAGGAAAGTATCAGCGGAACCGGGTTGGGGTTAACGGTCGTAAAAGAAATTATTGAGGCTCACAAGGGTAAGATATCAGTAACCAGTGAAATCGGGAAAGGAAGTAGGTTTACGGTTACAATTCCATCTTGCGTAACTTAAAGTCCACAGTAGGCAGTCCGCACTGAAGACTGTAGACTGCAGACTATATTTAATTACATACAAACAAAAGTGAATGAAAACAATCCTGGTAATTGAAGATGATATCAGTATTCTCAGGGGATTGAAAGATAACCTGGTATACGAAGGTTATGATGTTATTACTGAAACAAACGGGGGAAAAGGCCTGCAAAACGCCCTTGAAAAAAAAATGGATCTGCTATTACTGGATATCATGTTACCAGGCATGAATGGGTACGAAATATGCAGGAAACTAAAAAAAGAGAAGCCTGAGCTGCCCATTATCATGATTACTGCCCGTGGATCTGAGATGGATAAAGTTTCGGGGCTTGATATTGGTGCAGATGATTACGTCACTAAACCATTCAGTATTCCTGAGCTGATGGCCCGCATAAGGGCTGTTTTCAGAAGGACCGCTCAGGTTTACGATATTCCGGAACTGTGCAGTTTCGGGAAAATTAAACTGGATTTTAAAAAGCGCAAGGCCTTCCGGGATAACCAGGAAATAAAACTGTCGAGTAAGGAATTTGCAATAATGGAGTACTTTATCAGTCATGAAGGTGAAGCTGTTCACCGGCATGATCTGTTGAATGAAGTATGGGGTTATGATGCCTTGCCCACCACCAGGACAGTAGATAATTTTATTCTTGATCTTAGAAAAAAGCTGGAAGAGAATCCTTCAAAACCCAAATATATAGAAAGTGTGAGAGATATTGGTTACAGGTTTAATCCTTTAAATGATTAAAAAGGGCACAACGAAGAATCACTGTTCCCCAGAGAATACTCTAATTGAGAGCCTATTATTTAGGCAGGAAATTTTCAAGTACCCAAAGCTCGCTCTTGGATCCCTCCGATGTACTGAATGCAAAACGGCGGTTGTCCGGGTTAAGGTCGAAAGACCATATATTTGGAAGAGAGATACCCAGTTTCATTGGTATTCCGCCCTGAGAAGGG
>CAYOLQ010000239.1:0-3114 GCA_964404825.1 uncultured Chitinophaga sp. | reverse complement strand
AAAATTATGAACTTTTTGGCAGGACATCTAAAACCTGGAAGACGATCACCAGTAAGCGCATGTCTGCGTGAAGACTCCATGAAAGTGGATCAGGACTGATAAGAAAAGTTAAAGTATTTATTGAGAAAAAACATTTAGGATTTCGATAAGATTCTTTAACGGCATCCTAAACCCAATAAAGGCGGGAAGAAACTCGAAATCTAACTTCGGAAGACTCAATAGAGATAATCCCACCGAAATTATCCCCGTTGCGCCGGTTACTCTTGCATCTCCACTTTATCTGGTAATCTTTTTGCTAAATCTGGTGCATCTACCGTCACCTGTTTCATTTATAAATTTGAATACCAGTTAAGTTCTTCAACCCGGATGCCGATAGACAAGATAACCAGAAACACCTATCCATCGGAGGAAAGTAGATGAAAATTGCGTCATCAGATATTCAAATGGCATCCAGTAGGGTTTATTCTGAAATGCGTCAGAGATCAGAAGCCCTTAATGATCCTACGACACAGCAGTCCCCGGAAGAGATAGTTGATAAAGTGACACTATCTCAGCAGTCTCCTGAAGAATCCAATTCTATCTCGACGGGTGGTTCTTCCAACGCAGCAGTTGGCTTGCAAGTTGAGGTATCACTATATAAGAAAGCTTTGACATATCAAAAAGAAATGTTTTCTCAGCTATTGAATACGATAGATAAATAAATGAGTTTTATTAAAACACTCGTTATTACTATCCAAAATATGTTTGAAGTATCATCATAAAACTTTTTGGACACATCATTTAAACATTATTATATCAGATAGATAAACAGTATCGTTATACCGATAATCCCTATCAGGTTCAGCACATCCCCGTTGCCCAATTATGATACAAAATATCATTGAATTGATTGCTGGCTATTCAGAAGAATGAACCCGGTGAAGATCAGTTGAGTAGCTTGAAAGAAAAGAACGTAGGTGCGATATATCTTTCCAATATCGGCACCCAGTTTGATATTAAAAATTCAGATAACCAAGAACAAGGGGAAATTGAATCGACCGGTGTTTATGTTGATGAAAACGACAGCGTTAAAACAATTCAGAATTTGAATCTTACTGTTTGATCAGCAATTCCCGGAAGCACGTAGAAATGCCATCAATAATCCCCTCTGAAGGACCCATCGCTTCTGGCATTTGACAATAGACGCAAAGAAGAAGAAGGTAACTTGAAAAGCAATTATGGGATTGAACAAATACCCTGCGACAGCCGAATGCGGGAGATTCTTGATGGAGTTTCACCAGAGTCTCTGAGGCATGTTTATACAGCCATTTTTGCCCAACTGCAACGGGGCAAAGCAATTGAGGCTATGGTATTTCTGAACGGGTACTATCTCTTAGCCTTGGATGGGACAGGTTATTTTTCTTCTGAGAAACTCAGCTCCGAATCTTGTATGGTAAAAGCCAGCTGAAGCAAAAGCCGAAAATTTTTACAACTAATCAGGGAAGCATAATGAATCAATTTAATAGAGAAGGTACAATAACTAGTTCATTTGGGACAAATGGAAGAATAAACCACGATTCTTCAAAATTCTATGATTCAAAATTGTATAAAGAACTCAATAACGGTAAAGAAGTCACAAAAACTGTTAATGAATTTCCTGAAGAACTATTAAACACAATTGTTCATAGTTCATGTGAACAAATGAAAGAAATTTCGGATAATTCATTGCATTTAATGATTACTTCTCCGCCTTATAATGTTTCAAAGGATTATGACAATGATTTATCATTGAATGAATATTTAGTTTTATTAAAAAATGCTTTTTCTGAGACTTACCGGGTTTTGGTAAATGGCGGACGCGCATGCATAAATGTTGCAAATTTAGGGAGGAAACCATACATCCCGCTGTCCGACTACATTTCTAAAATGATGATTGAAATTGGATATAATATGCGGGGAGAAATTATTTGGAATAAAGCTGCCAGTGCAAGCCCATCAACTGCTTGGGGAAGTTGGCTAAGTGCAGCAAATCCGACTTTGAGAGATATTCATGAATATATTTTAGTGTTTTCCAAAGGTGACTATAAAAGAGACCGGAAAAAAGATGAACTAGAGAAAAGGAAAAATACAATTTCAAAAGAACAATTTATGGAATGGACAAAATCAATTTGGACAATGAATGCTGAAAGTGCCAGAAGAATAGGTCATCCGGCACCATTTCCAGAAGAATTACCAAACAGATTGATTCAATTATATTCATTTACAAATGACATAGTTCTTGACCCATTCATTGGAAGCGGAACAACTGGGGTAGCGGCATTAAAAACGAACAGGTTTTTTATAGGTTATGATACTAATGCTGAGTACATTAAACTTGCAGAAAAAAGATTAGAACCATTGAAAACACAAATAAAACTTTCCTAAAATAAACGCCTAACATATCGTTCAAGCGGACGGCAAAAAAGCCAGCCGCCGTTTAACTCGGTCGTTATGCCACTTAATTAGTTTTCAAAATTGATCAAAGAAGGGTTCCTGATATGATGAAATGGGCGGATATACGAAGACAATATCCCAACAAATTTATTCTGCTCGGTGATATTGTGGAAGAAAAAATTACAGATACAAAATTCAAAATTTTGGAAGGCAGAATAATAAAAGTAAGCGACGATCCAAAGGAAATCCGAAAGGATTATCAGGATTACAGGAAAAAAGGTATGAATGTTATTTATTCTCTTCCGAATACACCACAGGATTTTATCGTTGAAAATGTTTTCGTTGCGGGTATTCTAAAATGAAGTTTGAGTATAGGAACGGACTGATTTGGATTCCTGTTTTTCTTGAATACGAGGGAAAACAAATTCAGATTGAGAAATGTATTTTGGATACAGGGTCAGCGACAACAGCTTTTGATATAAATTTTGTGGACTTCAATTATCATAAGCCGACTTTTATCAGAAGATTATGCGGTTTGGGCGGTGGTACTCAAGAAGTTGTTTGTCAACAAACAGACAGTTTGACCATTGGCAAAACGCAATTGAAAAGTATTGAGATTGAATTCGGAGATATTGAAGAGGGTTTTGGTATTCAGGGGTTTATCGGAAATGATATTCTGAGTCAGTTTACGATCACAATTAA
>CAYOLQ010000238.1:0-3118 GCA_964404825.1 uncultured Chitinophaga sp. | reverse complement strand
ATGAAAAAACACATTTCTCAATTAGTGATTATTATCACAATTCTTCTAATTAACGGCTGTGACGCTAATACGAAAAAAAGCAACCCTGCCGATGAAACAATCAGAGCCTTTAATATTGATTATAACTGGGGTCCGGGAGGTGCTCATGGTTTTGCCCGGCCGGGTTTATGGGCTGATGCAGATCCCGCAATATTGATGCAGTGGTACGAAGACATGGGTTGCAATGTTGTTCATTCATTTGGAGTTTCATGTAACGGTTACGCCTGGTATAAGAATGGGATTATTCCTGAGCAGCCTGGATTGAAATATGATTTTCTTACTGAAATGGTAAAAATCGGGCGAAAAAAGAATATGAAGGTTTTTGGCTATTATTGTGTCGGAGCAAATAATAAATGGGAGGAAGACCATCCTGATTTATGCTACCAGATGAGCGGTCAGCAGATTCCTTTTACAACTCAGTATATTGATTACTTATGTGCATCCATTGAAGATGCCATTAAGAAAACTGATATGGATGGGATATTGTTAGACTGGTTTTATAATCCGGGAGGGGGAAAAGATCCCCTTCCTCCTTTGAGATGGCTACCCTGTGAACAGGAAATGTACCAGGAATTATTAAATCAGCCTTTTCCCGGGATAGATATGATGAATCCTGAAATTGAACTGGATTTTCGCCGTAAAGCAATAGACAGAGCGTGGAAACAAATTAAAGAAGTTACAAAGAAAACAAAGCCGGATTGTATCATCTGGCTTTCATGTTATGACCTTAACAGCAAGGAGATTGCCGGATCAGATTTACTACAGGAAATAGATTGGTTAATGAATGAAGCAGGAGATATTGCAAGTACCGAAACTGCGAGAAGCATGGTAGGAAGCCAGACTAAACTTATCACATGTTTGGCAAACTGGAATAAACAAGATCCTGAAGAGATTATACCTGCGGCAGTCAAAGCAAATGTCGGGCTATATGGTTTTACAAAACCGGTTGTCGGGGCTTTAATGCCTCCTATTGAAATGTATCTTTCACAGCCGGTAAGCGATTTTAGCGGTGACGGACTAAATGTTGCCCTGCTTGCGAGGACATTCAATGGATTGCCTTTAGATTATATCAAGAAATAACTTCTCGTGCAATTCGTCTTACAACAGATTATACTGAAAAGTACAATATAATATCAAAATTATGAGCAACAGAAGGACTTTTTTAAAAACAACTGCATTAGGGACAGCGGGTGCATTTACTGTCCCTCATATTTTACCATCGTATTTATTCGGCAGTACAGCACCCTCCAACAAGATAAACATTGCGATAATTGGTATAGGACGACAGTCTTTTGACTTTAACCTGCCCCAACTTCTCGGTTCAGGTAATGCCCAGGTTGTCGCCCTTTGTGATGTCGATTCATGGAGACTTGCAAAGGGACAAAAGATGGTAAATGATTTTTATTCACAGCAAAAAGGAACCTCATTCAAAGCTTGTGATGTATACAGCGATTTCCGTGAAGTACTTCAACGAAGGAATATTGATGCTGTAATGATTTCAACACCTGATCACTGGCACGTCCCTATGGCTATTGAAGCTGCAAGGGCAGGAAAACATATTTCGCTGGAGAAACCTGTTTCAACTTGCATTGAGCATGGTCGCCAGCTGGTTAAAGCAATAAAGAAATATGGTGTGATTACAAGGAACGACAGCGAATTCAGAACACTTCCTGCATTTTCAAGGGCTGTGGAACTTGTTCGGAACGGTCGGATTGGTAATTTACAACGCATATACGTGTCAGTTCCTCCTGAATCTAATGGTCCTGCACTTCCTTCTCAGCTTAGCATGCCTGTACCTGAGGAACTTAATTATGATTTCTGGCTGGGTCCTGCATGGGAAGCACCCTATACCGAAAAAAGAGTACACAGTATAAAAAATATTACCCGACCGGGCTGGATGCGTGTTGATTCCTACTGTAACGGAATGATATCCAACTGGGGCGCTCACCTGATGGGAATAGCTCAGTGGGGTAATAATACAGAATATTCAGGACCTGTAAGTATTGAAGGTACTGGTGAATTTGACAAGGGTTTATGGAATACTCTCAATAAATTTGAAATAAAATACCGCTTTGCCAGCGGCGTGGAAGTGTTCTTCAAAATTGAGCGACCTTTTGTCCGTTTCGAAGGAACCGAAGGCTGGATCGAAGTTGAATGGAAAGACAAACTCACTTCGAGTTCCCAGGCAATCCTCGATTCTCCTTTAAGCCCCCTTGAATTATCTTTTAAAGACCTGCCTTCAGATAAGGAAGATTTCCTTCTTGCCATCAAAAATGGAAAACAGTCTCTTGAACCGCTGGAGACAGCCCACCGGACGATTTCAATGTGTCAGTTGGGATTAATTGCTATAAAAACAGGTTCAATTCTTACGTGGAATCCTGAAAAAGAAGAAATCGAAAATGATAATGCTGCCTCGGCTTTATTGAACATTCCAATCCGTGAGAAGTATTTCAGGTTCTGATAATGGACTCGATAATAAGGAGGCATGTAAAACAACCTTTAGGATAAAATGAAAAAACATTAACTACAATTAAAGACAACTATTATGGAATTTTCAAGACGTACTTTTATTAAAACTGCGGGAGCCGGTGCTATTGCAGCAGGAATACCTGCATTTGCATCCGATTCCTCATCAGCCACGCCATCGGGCAGTAAAGCTTCTTTCAGATTTGCCATTGCCGGTTATACTTTTTATAATCTCGGCCTCGGTCAGTCACTGGAGATGATGAAGAGGCTTAATGTTAATTTAATGGGAGTAAAGGATATTCATCTTCCACTCGACAGCTCACAGGAGGTAATTGATCAGACCCTTTTAAAAATGAGATCATACGGAGTTGAGCCTTATGGGATCGGCCCTGTTTACATGAAAAGCGAAGCAGAAGTGGATCATGCATTTACATATGCTAAGATGGTGGGAGTAAGTCTCCTTGTAGGGGTTCCTGATATTCCACTGCTTCCTTATGTTGAGAAGAAAGTGAAGGAATATAATATTCGTGTGGCAATTCATAATCATGGTCCTGATTATCCTCTTTACCAGGGTGCCATTGATGTCTGGAAAGAGATCAGTAATCTTGATCCC
>CAYOLQ010000237.1:0-3141 GCA_964404825.1 uncultured Chitinophaga sp. | reverse complement strand
GGTGTAGCCCACTCGAAACAAAAACTCCCTTTAGTTTCATTGAATGCTATTGATACGGTGCCTTTCCTGAACCAAAAATGGCAGGAGAATTATTTTATCGGTAACGGAATACTAGGCGGAGGAGGTAATGAAAATGGAGAATGGAATTTTCTTATCGGACCAGATTACACATCTCCCAACTTCCTGGCATCAGAAATAGTGACAATCAGCCTGAATGGGGAAAAAAGAAGTTTACCTTTTGCCATGCACCGCATCAGGACTTCGGGTATTTATTATGGAATAGTTGTAATGAATGAGGCTAATATTCATGTCTTTGACTATGCAATACCTGATAAACCATTGATAGCCAGACATATTTTTATCGAAAATAATTCAGCAAACCGGGTATTATCAATTCAATTTAACGCGGAAATAAGAAAAGGGAAAGGGATCAGTGAAAATGTGGTTGGGAATAGCACAGCTCTGCTGTTAAGAGCTGATTCTACATCTCCTCTCTTTGGCAATGGAGATGGTGGTTACTGGAAGAAGAGTTTTGCCTTAATTGCCTTTAATACAAAGAGTAAATTTTCAGTTACTAATTCAATCCCAACGCTTTCAACGGAGATAATTTCTGTTGCACCAAAGCGAAAGAAACAAATTGCACTCCTTCATTGCTTGTTTGATGATAATCAATCTTCAACCGATAAGGATTTGAAGGAGATTCAATCTCTTAACTTAAAGGAAAGTTTCGATAAAACCTTGTCGGAGTGGCAGTCATGGATAGATAAAGGAGAAAAATTTGATAAGGCAGATGCACGGGTTAAAGACATTCTTGAATCTATGCTTGTTGGAATACGAATGCAGCAAAACAGATGCGGAGGATTTATTGCCGGGACAAGAAAGTATGCATTCTCCTACATCCGTGATTCTTATGGGGCATGTAAAGGGTTATTGGCTTGTGGGCATACCGAAGAAGTGAAAAAATACCTGGAAATAACCATGCATAAATTTCGTGTTTTCAAGAAAATTCCGAACTCTGTGCAAATGGGCGCTGATAAATTTTCACACGGAGATGGCAATCAATATGCAGAAAGCCCGGCATACGTACTATTGTTGGCAAAAGAATATTATGAAGCGACTAGGGACATTGACTTCTTGAAAAGTATGGATGATTTATTGACCTATGCCATAGATATTCAGATAAAAAATGCAAAAGTTAACGATTGGTTGCTTCCTTTCAATGGCGATGAAACAGAACAGTATTGCCTTAAAGAAGACGGAAAGGAGTATGGAGGTTTTCCTGCACTAACAGGGTTTAATCGGAATCAGTGGTCAATGTCATCTGCAGCGGCATGTATCGCCTCGCTGGATTTTTACATTGATTATCTTAAGCTAAAGAAAAAGGATAGTTATATGAAAGATTATCAGGACGCAATGAGTTTGATGAAGGAATCGTTGGTCAAGCATTTCTATCGGAGCGATTTGGGTGGTCTACAATGGGCGCTGAAAAAAGATGGTACCTACTATCCCTATAATGTTACCAATTTTGTTTTAATGCCTGTTTGGTTTGGAGTTTCACTTAAAGATAATGTCGAAAGAACAGGGGTAGAAAAGGCTCTTTCGTTTGTTAATTCAAAAACAGGGTTTGTAGCCAATGCTCCCAGTGATGTTGAAGGATTTTGCGGACATACACTCGCCTATCTTTTGTATGATTTAACCCGACTTAATATGCCTGAGAAAGATAAAGTCTATAACACACTGATCAATAGCAGTGTCATTCAAAGGTATGGAATGGTGAATGAATATTATGGACCCAGTGGAGTTCCAAATCCCCATAATTTGCGGGTTTTTGAAAGCGGAATTGTAATCGATGCAATCGTGAACTATTTAAAAAATAAGTCAGTGCAGGATTCGCTTTTAAGTAATTTAAAGAAAGATAATTTACCAACTTTAAAATTTACAGGAACATCCACCTCAGAATTATATGCCAGGGAAATAGAAGAATCTTTTAAGGGAGTGCTAAAATATAATTTTATTAGTGTCCCGACAAATGACTATCCGTCAGGATTTTTAAGAGCCTCGCCGGAACCGGAGGGATGGAATACTACATTCTGGACCCGTGATGGTGGAACGTTTTTAAGGGAATTGGCTCATTGGGGCATGCTTGAACATGCCTCCTCGGAAGTTGATTGTTTAATACGCCTTGTAGAAAAAAATGAAGAAGGTTATTATTCTTTTCCGGAGTATTTTCAAAAGTCGGAAAGAGCACATGGTAAATAACTGGATGGTACTTCGGCCATTATTATTGGGATGGTTGACTTGTGGAGAGCCCTTCCCAAAAATTCTCCATCACGGAAAAAGATATACTCTTTTCTTCACGCGCCAGATTCCCCGTTGCAATATATCCATCATAAACTGAGTATGGTACCCCAATTAGAGGGCGAGGGCGAATTTGGTCCAGGATGTGGTCTTAATGGAACAGCGGTGAACGTGGTTCAAAATAATCTTTGCAGGTTAGCTTTGTTTGCTGGAAGTGAACTTGAAAAGGCCAATAAGGATATTTTAGCAGCTTCGATTTATGCCGCTGATGCAGAGAAGATAAAGACTAATATGCTTAAATACCTGGTAGCTGTGGATAAATCATGGATCTGGTGTGTGAATCCCGTTACATTAGTCCCCGATTCCTCTATACTCAATGATCCGATAAACAAAGGAGCCGGCCTTATCAATGGTGTGGCTTGCATGAGTTCTGATGTGTTGGGTTTTACCCCTTTGGAATCGGATGACAGGATAAATAATTGTAACATGAATACATTTAATAATCTTTATAATACCCCATTACGAAAAGAACAATTTGACAAATATGGATTATGGCCACAATTTGACGTTTTTAGAGCCGGACTTTCTTCTGGTCCTTCATATGGAGATGGATATGCTTTACAAACCATGCTGTTGTATGACAAAATGGCCATGACAGATAAATCAATTCAGTGGATTGCCAATTCGACATATCAACCGATCAAAGAATATAAGATTGAAAGAAATTCCCCTTATTATTTTTATGAACGTTCATATTCCCCAGATGCAGTAGGTAAAGTGGATCTGGAAGCAGGTTGCGGAGCATTAAATCTAGTCAATGTAACTGAACAACTCAAAGTAGCT
>CAYOLQ010000236.1:0-3142 GCA_964404825.1 uncultured Chitinophaga sp. | reverse complement strand
CTGGCATTGGGGAACCGCCGAAACGCTTAATAACGGAACACACGAAGTGGACGTTGCCCGATGGGGGCTTGGTGTCGATTTCCCTATTCACATTACTTCGGCTGGTGGGCGTTATCATTATAAAGATGATTGGGAAACTCCGGATACACAAATTGTTACGATGGAATATCCTGACAAGGTTATGATCTTATGGGAGTGCAGAAGTTCTAACGGAAGAAATATAGAAGAAGCCGACCGCGGGATAATTTTTTATGGAGAAAACGGAAGCCTTGATACTGGTGGCGACAGCTACAAAGTATATGACCTGAGCGGCAAACTGGTAAAGGAAGTAAAATCCGATGTGCCTGATACAAATTCATTACAGGGGAGAAATTTAGCCAGTCCAAACCTGGTTATGGACAGCCAGCATGTTGCCGACTTTTTAGATGCAATAAAAAACAACCGTCGTCCGAACTGCGATGTGGAAACAGGGTATAAAAGTGTACTTGCCATGCAGTTGGGAAATATTTCGTGGCGTGTTGGACGCGACCTAAAGATTGATTCGAAAAACGGGCACATTATCGGCGATAAGAATGCACAAAAATTGTGGAGCCGGACCTATGAAAAAGGGTGGGAGCCAAAAGTGTAATGTAGCGGGCAATTAGTTCCCTGGTTGAAAAAAAATATTCTGCGGAACAGACAAAAAATCAATTAAGGATTGTTTATTGAAAACATTGATTATTAAAAGAAACCACTAGTGAACATCAGGAATTCCGACTTAATAAATGTAGACATGAATTCCTGACGGGAATTTCTTACAAAAGCAGGAATTTTTGCTGTTACTGGTACCTTAGTGCCAGGAAATTTTCTTTTCGCTAGCTCCAGTTCCCAAAAACGTATAATAAAAAATGTCAGTATTGATAAGGTTGTAATGATTGAAACGGAAGATGGTACTATCGGGGAATTTGAGGGCAGCCCTAATCAGAATTTGGAATTCCTGAAAAGCCACCTTCCGAAAATCCGGAAACTCCTGATAGAAAAGGATCCGCTTGAAAAGGGGCTTTATGGTGAAATAATATGGGATACTATTCTTCCCGGCAGTGCGAAGGATTTTCTTCATGGCAAGGATCCCATAACAGGTGAGGTAAGATTGAATAAAGGAATTCAGTGGTATCCCCATGGCGGATATCTTTCAACTTTTAGTCATGCCAATGAAATTGCAAAGCAGGGTTTCTATTCGGTAAAAATGGATGATGGTGTAAAAGTTGATTTGACAGCAACAGAGCGTGTCGGATTTCATCGATATAATTTCCTGGAAAATGAAAATACTCATGTTGTTATCGATTTAAAAGAATGTATCAGAGACCGTGCAATAGAGACTTCAATTACCAAAATTGACGAATACACTTTTTTGGGATACCGTTTTTCAACGGGATGGTCAAAGGAACACAAGGTGTTTTTTGCCATTCGGAGTTCAGTACCTGTTTCAGATTTGAAATATTTTGAGAATAATACATATTTGGAAGCCCGCTCTTCGACAGAGCTAACATTAAATTACCTGAAGGCAAGAGTTTTACTATTGAAACAGAAAATAATAGCGATGAAAACATTTATATCCGGCGAGTGGAGCTGAATGGAGAGGACTACAACAAACTCACAATAAACCACCGGGATATTGTGAATGGTGGGTTATTGAAATTTTCATTAGAAACAGACCTAATCTGGATTTTGGCAAATGAGAGAACACCTGGAAAGTATTTTTAATACTGGTATAAGCTAATCTGCTGTTAAGTTTCGTTTTGTAGTCATACGTTGGATGAAACATTTAAACTATCAGATTTAGGTACTGAAGCAACTCTAAGAAAATAACTAAATTATAAACGATGAAAAAAACCATTTTAACAGCTTTACTATTCGTGTTTTATACTGCAATATATGCACAGAATAGGATTACCCCGGATTTCACAAAGCAAGAAACTTTGTATCTGGTATCTAATGCCCACCTCGATACACAATGGCACTGGACTGTACAAAATACCATTAATAACTATCTTGTTAATACCATGAAGGATAATTTCTATCTTTTTGAGGAATATCCTGATTATGTTTTCAATTTCGAAGGGGCTATTAAATACATGTGGATGAAAGAATATTATCCCTACGAATATGAAACTGTAAAGAAATATATTGCTGCCGGACGATGGAATGTTGCAGGAAGCTCAATAGATGCAATTGATGTTCAGGTTCCTTCATCAGAATCGCAATTCAGAAATATTTTATTAGGACAGAGTTTTTACAAAACTGAATTTAACAAAAAGAGTCGCGATATATTTTTACCTGATTGTTTTGGGTTTGGCTATAGTTTACCTACCATAATTTCTCACGCGGGTCTTAAAAGCTTTTCAACTCAAAAACTTACCTGGGGATCTGCTTTCGGCATTCCTTTTAATCTTGGGGTTTGGCAGGGAGTTGATGGTTCGCGTATATTCGCTGTTTTAGATGCAGGAAACTACACACACGATTCAATTGGTGGCATTACTTCGGATAAGACTGAATTGAACAAGATTGACTTAACTGGTAAAAAAACGGGATTGTATCTTGGATATCGCTATTATGGTGTGGGCGACAAAGGTGGTGCACCTAAAGAAAGTTCGGTTAAAACCCTCGCTGAAACCCTTCGCGATAGTTCTAAAGTTAAGGTAATATTATCCAGCTCAGATTTGCTTGGCAAACAATTATCTACGGAACAATTAAATAAAATGGAGGTTTACGATGGCGAACTACCTCTGACTATGCACGGGACAGGCTGTTATACTTCGCAGGCATTTTTAAAATATATCAATCGTAGAAATGAATTATTGGCCGATGCTACCGAGCGCGCTATGGTAGCAGCAGATTGGCTTCAGGGTGCAGATTATCCAAAACAAAAATTAAATGAAACCTGGATACGATTTGTTTGGCATCAGTTTCACGACGATATTACCGGAACTAGTAATCCCAACGCCTATAGATATTCGTGGAACGATGAACTTATCTGTTATCAGCAGTTTAATTCTATTTTTTTACATGGTGTAAGTACCATCGCACAAGCAATGGATACAAGAACAAAAGGCATTCCGGTTGTGGTAAACAATGCTTTATCTATTGCCCGGACTGAACCTGT
>CAYOLQ010000235.1:0-3210 GCA_964404825.1 uncultured Chitinophaga sp. | reverse complement strand
TGCAGCCATGGTGGCGGCCATCATCATTGCCAAAAAGGGAAGCCCAAAAATATAATGGACAGATATTAAAATATAAACAGATGAATTCAACCATCCCTCTCCAATACTTCCTAATCCTGGCGACGATAATGTTTTTCGTAGGGATTTACGGTTTCCTTACCCGAAGGAATCTCATCGGGATACTCATGTCTGTGGAACTGATCCTGAATTCAGTGAACATAAACTTTCTGGCCTTTAACCGTTATCTCTATCCCGAACGCCTGGAGGGACATTTCTTCAGTTTGTTTATTATTGCCGTTGCGGCTGCGGAGGCTGCTGTTGCCATTGCCATTATAATCAACATTTACAGAAGATTTGCAACCGTAAATGTTGAACATGTTAACGAAATGAAATACTGATATTTTTAACACCGGACGAATTATTATGACAGATTTCGGATTTACCATACTTATTCCCCTTATTCCCCTGTTTATGTTCCTTATTCTGGGACTTGCAGGAAATCAGCTAAAAAGCCGGCTATCCGGACTTCTTGGAACAGCGGGATTAACCGTAGTTTTTGTTTTGTCGTGTATTACGGCTTATAAATATTTCTTCGACACAGAGAAAATAGCGGGAGCATTTCAAAAGATCTCTGCCTTCGACATGGTCTGGCTTCAGATTAGCGACACGCTTCACATAAACATGGGCATCCTTCTGGATCCAATTTCTGTAATGATGCTGATTGTTATAAGTACCGTTTCCCTTATGGTTCACATATATAGCCTCGGATATATGAAAGGAGAGGTGGGCTTCGAAAGGTTTTTTTCTTTCCTTTCCCTGTTCAGCTTCTCCATGCTTGGTCTGGTCCTTGCAAATAATATTTTCCAGATGTACATTTTCTGGGAGCTGGTTGGTGTTTCTTCCTTTTTGTTAATCGGTTTTTATTATCAGAAACCGTCTGCCGTACTGGCATCCAAGAAAGCATTTATCGTCACCCGCTTTTCCGATCTGGGATTTTTAATCGGGATTTTACTTTTGTCGTATAATACCGGCACGTTCGATTTTAACCTGCTTACCGATCCCAACGGAGCAGCAATTGCCACCGGAAGCGGTGCAGCATTTCTGGGTATGTCGGTTATGACCTGGTCACTGATATTTATTTTTATGGGAGGAGCAGGAAAATCGGCTATGTTCCCGCTGCATATCTGGTTGCCCGATGCGATGGAAGGCCCTACGCCGGTTTCTGCTTTAATACATGCTGCAACTATGGTGGTTGCCGGGGTGTATCTCGTCGCAAGACTCTTTCCTGTTTATTTTTTCTCTGCTCCTGATGCATTAATGATTGTTGCATATGTAGGTGCATTTTCTTCCCTGTTCGCTGCCCTGATTGCCTGTACTCAAATTGACATCAAACGTGTTCTGGCATATTCTACAATGTCCCAGATAGGTCTTATGATGGCGGGCCTGGGTGTTTCTGGTTATGGAGGTCACGACGGACTTGGTTATATGGCTTCAATGTTTCACCTGTTTACACATGCAATGTTCAAAGCATTGTTGTTTTTGGGAGCAGGTGCAATTATACATGCGGTTCACAGCAATAACATGACCGATATGGGAGGGTTAAGAAAATACCTTCCTGTAACTCATATTACATTTCTTATTGCCTGTCTTACCATTGCCGGCATTCCCCCGTTTTCAGCTTTCTTTAGTAAGGACGAAATTCTGGTTGCCGCATGGCATAGTAATAAGGTGATATTCTTTATGGAATATCTAGTTGCCGGACTTACTGCGTTTTATATGTTCCGTTTGTACTTTAGTATTTTCTGGGGAAAAGAAACGCGTTACCATCATGCACCTCATGAAGCGCCCATATCCATGACGTTTCCATTGGTTTTTCTGGCCGTTCTTTCGGCTGTTTCAGGGTTTATTCCTTTCAGCGAACTTGTAACTACAGACGGGATAGCATTCGAGGGACATATCGACTGGTCACTGGCTGCACCATCTGTATTAATAGGTTTAGCAGGTATTGTAATTGCTCTGGTGATGTATAAAAAAGAAACATCCCTTCCTGAAAAATTTGCATCCACCTTTAGCAACGGTTATAAATGGGCATACAACAAGTTCTATATTGACGAGGTATATATGTTTGTGACCAAAAAGGTGATTTTTGCATATATTTCAGCACCTGTTGCCTGGTTTGATCGCCATATCGTTGATGGAACCATGAACGGTATTTCCTGGGTAGCAAATGCTGTTTCATACAGAATCAGGGGCTTTCAATCGGGTCAATTGCAGAAGTATGGTTTTGTTTTTATTTCGGGAGTTCTGATTCTCGGTCTCCTGATGATTTATTTGTGGACATAAAAATTGTGATATATGAATATTCTCAATCTTCTTGTATTAATTCCCCTTCTTACGATAGTGGTGATCGTGTTCTTGAAAGATGCGCAGAAAACCCGTCTTGTATCAGCCATTGGAATGGGTATTCAGCTGATTGTGGCCGCTGTTCTTGTCTTCATGTATTTATCGGAGCGTAGGGCGGGAAATACGGATGAGATGCTTTTTATTAGCAGTTACGAATGGTTTAAGAGTCTGCATATTTTTTATACAGTTGGAGTTGATGGTATTTCTGTTGCAATGATTGCCCTTACAGCTATAGTTGTTATAGCGGGAGTTTTTGCATCATGGCAGGTTGAAAGTCTGACCAAAGAATTTTTTATTTCACTGATACTTCTTTCATCAGGGGTTTTTGGATTTTTTATCTCCCTCGACCTTTTCACAATGTTCCTTTTTTACGAAGTTGCTGTGATACCAATGTATCTTTTAATAGGGATTTGGGGGAGTGGTCCAAAAGAATATTCGGCCATGAAACTCACTCTTATGCTAATGGGCGGATCCGCACTTCTGCTTGTGGGTATTCTGGGAATATATTTTAACTCCGCTCCCGATGGAGGCGCCTTATCATTCAACATCATCGAAATCTCGAAAATTAATATTCCTATTGAGGCCCAGCGTTTATTCTTCCCATTGACATTTGTGGGTTTTGGCGTATTGGGTGCTTTGTTCCCTTTTCATACCTGGTCACCCGACGGTCACGCTTCGGCTCCAACAGCAGTGTCTATGCTGCACGCAGGAGTGCTTATGAAACTAGGCGGCTACGGAGCCTTCAGAGTTGCAATGTTTCTGATGCCTGAAGCAGCGGATGAAATGGCATGGATATTTATCATACTT
>CAYOLQ010000234.1:0-3216 GCA_964404825.1 uncultured Chitinophaga sp. | reverse complement strand
CGGCTGTGACAAACTGTAACGGTACAATTTCCCGGTTTTGCTTTTTGCGATAGTAATATGCTTACCGGTCGGCCAACAATATTGCTCCGGCCTATTACGACACAATGTTTACCCGCTGTTTCAATATTATAGCGGGAGATAAGCTCTATAATTCCGGCCGGTGTGGCAGAAACAAATGCAGGCATTCCCAAAACCATCCTTCCCAGATTTACGGGATGAAAACCATCAACATCCTTTAAGGGTGAAATGGACTCAATTACTTTATTTTCTGAGATATGACGGGGGAGAGGGAGCTGTACAATAAAACCGTCGATGCGCTCATCCCTGTTTAATTCATCAACTTTGGCAAGAAGTTCCTCTTCTGTTACGGTATCTTCGAAACGTATGAGACTCGATTCAAAACCTACCGCTGCACAATCTTTTACTTTATTGCTGACGTAGGTTTCACTTCCTCCGTCGTGACCCACCAGAATAGCTGCCAGATGCGGTCTTTTATGGCCTTCCGCCACCATTTTTGTTACTTTTTCAGCAATTTCCTGTTTCATAATTGCTGCAATCTGTTTCCCGTCGATAAGTTGCATGTGGATATTTTAAATAATTTAACGTCTCATCATTGGGTTACGCATCATTCTTGCCATATTCTTACCACCGCTCATCATCTTCATCATTTTCCTCGTTTCTTCAAACTGTTTTATCAGGCGGTTAACTTCCTGAATGGTGGTGCCACTCCCGTCTGCAATACGTTTTTTCCTGCTTCCATTCAGTATTTCAGGCTCTGAGCGCTCGGCAGGGGTCATGGATTTGATAATAGCTTCAATGCTTTTGAAGGCATTATCGTCAATATCCACATCCTTCAGGGCTTTCCCTACACCCGGAATCATGCTGGCGAGGTCTTTTATATTACCCATTTTTTTAATCTGGTTGATCTGGGTCAGAAAATCATCGAAGCCGAACTGGTTTTTAGCAATTTTTTTCTGCAACTGCCTTGCCTGTTCAGTATCGAATTGTTCCTGCGCTTTTTCAACAAGTGAAACTATATCACCCATCCCGAGGATCCTGTCGGCCATACGCTCCGGATAAAACATGTCCAAAGCGTCCATTTTCTCACCTGTACCTACGAATTTTATGGGTTTGTTAACAACAGAACGAATCGACAAAGCCGCACCGCCACGTGTATCACCATCGAGCTTTGTAAGCACAACTCCATCGAAGTCGAGACGATCGTTGAATTCCTTTGCCGTATTTACCGCATCCTGACCTGTCATGGCGTCTACCACAAACAGAATTTCATCAGGCTGAACAGCGGATTTTATTGCGGAGATTTCGTTCATCATCTCCTCATCCACTGCAAGCCGGCCTGCTGTATCTATAATTACCAGATTATGACCAATTGCTTTAGCATGTTTTATGGCTGCTTTGGCAATTTTAACGGGATCGTTGTTACCCTCTTCGGTATATACCGGGATTTCTATCTGAGTGCCCAGTATCTTCAGCTGTTCGATAGCAGCCGGACGGTAAACGTCGCAGGCAACAAGCAGGGGAGAGCGTCCCTTTTTACTTTTCAGGAACTTTGCGAGTTTACCTGAAAATGTGGTTTTTCCCGAACCCTGAAGTCCTGCTATAAGAATTACAGCGGGATTCCCTTTCAGATTTACCTCCTCGCCTGAACCTCCCATCAGTTCTGCAAGTTCATCGTGCACAATCTTAACCATCACCTGAGATGGTTTCAGGGAGGTAAGAACATTTTGCCCCATTGCTTTTTCCTTAACCGTGTCGGTAAAGGTCTTGGCAATTTTATAGTTCACATCGGCATCAAGCAGCGCACGCCTGACATCTTTTAAGGTCTCAGCAATATTGATTTCGGTAATACTTCCCTGTCCTTTAAGTATTTGAAAGGATTTTTCAAGTCTTTCTGATAAATTCTCAAACATATTCCATTTTTAATAACGGCATCAAAAATAAAGAAAATAGATTGAAGAACCAACTGGAAATTTCTGATGCAGATGTGAATTGCAGGACGTCAGACTGATTCGTCCTCATGTTTTCAACACATGTTTATTTCTTTAGGTATACAAAGTAATCACGAAGCATTATTATTGTTACTTTTGAACAAAATTTCCATGGTATGGACAGATTCAGAGAGCATATGCAGGAGGAGGACGAATTCAGGCAAGTTCTTGAACGTTATGAAGATATGGTTGAAAGGAAGTCAGCCTATTTCTTCGATGTGGAAGAGTTTGAGCTGATAATCGATTATTATCTCGACATACGTAATTTCAAAAAAGCTAATGAAGCTGTTGAAATCGGAAGAAAACAACATCCCGGTTCTACTGAAATTATTATTAAGCATATACAGATTTTTCTTGAAACAAGTCAGCCTTCCCAGGCTATTGACATGCTAAAGAATATTCCCGAATGGGATCTTGATAATTCGGAGATTTACCTCCTGCGAGGAACAGCATTGGCTCAGTTGGGTAAAATTCCCGAGGCAGAAAAGCAATTCGATATTGCGCTGGGGAAAACCGAATCGGATAAGGTTGAAATTCTTATTAACATTTCCATGGCTTTCGAGAACGCAAGGAAAATCAATCTTGCGATAAAATACCTGAAGATAGCTTTTGCCCTGGATCCCGAAAATCTTACCATTTTGTACGATCTGGGTTTCTATTACGAAAGAATTCATGACTATACCACCAGCATTGAATACTACGATAAGTACCTCGATGAGGATCCTTTCTCCGACAACGTATGGTATAACCTTGGCGTTGTGTATTATAAACTGAATCAGCCTGAAAAAGCACTGGAAGCATACGATTTCGCCATTGCGGTTAATCCTTCATATGCATCTGCATATTTTAACAAAGCCAACATTTACGCCAACGACTCCGATTTTGTGAATGCAATTGCTGTCTATCACGATTTTCTGAGCCTGGAGGATGATCATGTTCAGGGATGGTGCTATCTGGGTGAATGTTACGATCAGATAGAAGCCCACGACCTGGCCCTGAAAACCTACAAAAAAGTTATAGAAATCGATAACTCATTTCCTGAAGGATGGTTTGGCGCCGGTCTTGCTTATCTGTCGCTTGGAAACGGGAGAGATGCCATTTCCTACCTGCTTAAAGCCATCGAGCTCGATAGTGAAAATGCTGATTACTGGTTCCATCTGGGTGAAAGCTACGAAATTACCGATGCTGTTTCTGAATCATTAAAAGC
>CAYOLQ010000233.1:0-3249 GCA_964404825.1 uncultured Chitinophaga sp. | reverse complement strand
ATTAGCATAAAAATATTTCAAAGAACATTTGGTTTAACCATAGAAATCTCTGTGCTTTCTCCTGCTTTCTCTGTGTAAAAATAATTACACAGAGTTTCACGGAGGAGACACAGAGGGATACAGAGTTAAATTATACAAAAAGTTTATACTGCTAGTGCAACATTGTCTTTTTTCTTGGGAAGAGAAGCGATAAAATGATACTCCCTGCTAACACTGCAAGAATAAAATAAAGAGAATAAACACTCTTATAACCGATGTCATCAAGGTAATGATGAAAAACAAGTTTGAGTCCGATAAATATAAGTAACACCGAGATACCTTCCTTTAAATAAGTGAACAGATAGAAAATCTTTATCACAAGGAAAAACAGGGAACGAAGTCCGATAATTGCAAAAATATTGGAGAAGAATACTATATACGGATCCCTCGTAACCGAAAAGATGGCAGGAATACTGTCAAAGGCAAAAATAAGATCAGTAAATTCTATTACAATTAAAACTATAAAAAGCGGTGTAATATAGTAGACTTTATTCTCCTTGTGAATGAATTTATTCCCCTCAAACTTCGGATGAATCCTGAACCATTTAGAAAGTACTTTGACAATAGGATGCTTATCCACTTCGATTTTTTGCTCCTTATTTCGTTCAAGGTAAATTTTTACGCCTGAGTAAATCAGGAATGCCCCAAAAAGAATCAGCGTCCACTGGAATTTCTGAACCATAGCTGCTCCGAGGAAAATAAATATAAACCTCATCACTATTGCTCCCAGAATACCCCAGAAAAGTACTGTTTTGTAATTCTTTTCCGGTACAGAAAAGCCGGTAAGGATCATAAGGATAACAAAGACATTATCGAGTGAGAGAGTATATTCGATCAGGTAACCGGTAATATACTCGGTAGCCATGTTTTTCCGGTATTCAGCGAGTGCAATTTCGAGATTATCTGTGGAAAATATTAAGTTAGGAGCATACTTGGCAGCAACAGCCTGGAGATCGGTAAAAGACTCAATAGTATGAAGCATATCCCCGAAATTCAGAATCAGGAAGTAGAAACCAATGGCAAAACTGACCCAGACACTCGTCCAGATTGCGGCTTCAATTGTTGAAAGCACATGTCTTTTCCGGCCTATCAGCAGCAGATCAACTAAAAGTACTGATACAATAAAAACCGTAAATGCTATAAAAAATACCAGCTCGTGATTAAACGTCATGCTTTGTAAAATATTGGTTTATAAAAAATCCCATCTCTAAATTATCTTATTCCATTGCCATGTAAACTGTTGATAAATCGTTAATTGCCTTCAATCAGGTACTCCTTTAATTTATCGGTTTTCGGTCTTTTAAATAGCTGATCGGGCGGGCCTTGTTCTATAATTTCCCCATACGACATAAAAACGACATGATCAGCCAGTCTCATTGCCTGACGAAGCACGTGAGTAACAAGAATTATGGTATAATGTTTCTTGAGATCCTTAAAAAGATTCTCAATAATTTTACTGGAGATTGGATCAAGTGCGGAAGTTGGTTCATCGGCCAGAATTATCCTGGGCTTTACAGCCAATCCCCTTGCAAGACATAATCTCTGCTGCTGTCCGATAGACAAGCTTGTTGCCGGAGAATTAAGCCGGTTTTTAACTTCATCCCACAACCCGACTTCTCTTAGGTTTTTTTCAACACTGTACTCTATAAGTTTTTTGTCCCTGATACCCTTCAATTTAATCCCGTATGCAACATTTTTATAAATGGAAACCGGCAAAGGATAAGGTCTTTGAGAAAGCAAACCCATTTTTTGCCGCAACACTGAAATATTTGTTGAAGTATGCATAATATCATCTCCCTCAATAAAAATACTCCCGCTCACTTTAAGTTCTTTATACAGGTCGGTAAGCTTGTTCATGCATTTCAATATCGTCGTTTTTCCGCATCCTGAAGGTCCCAGAAGAACAGTTACTTTATTTCTGGGGATCTCAAGGTTAATATTCTTGAGAATATGATGTTTATGTGCATAAACATTAAGGTCTACGATACGGAGTATGGATGATGAATCGTCTGTACTTACTACATCTTCAGAATACTGCTCTTCAGCTATTGTTGACATATCCATTGATCTGTTTATTTTAAATTCGATTTTGAATACTTCTTCGAAAGATATCGGGCTACTAAACTGATAATTAAAATAATGATTGTTAAAATTGCCGCCGAGGCAAAGGCTCTTTCCCTGACTTCAGGGATTGGGGATCCAAGCTGGAAAAAGATTGCCAGAGGAAGTGTGGCAGCAGGTTCATCAAGGTTAACCGGGATAAGATCGGTATAACCGGCAGTAAACAGAACTGAAGCTGCATCTCCAATTCCACGGCCAAAAGAGAGGAGGATAGCGGTAATAAAACCAGAAAATCCCTGCTTGAAAAGGACTTTATAGGCCATTTCAGTTTTTGTGGAACCCAATGCCAGAGAAGCTTCATGGAGTCCTTTTGGAATGGTACTTAATACTTCGTCGAAAGTGCGAACCATAATCGGAGTAATCAGCAGGGCAACTGTAAGAATCCCTGCAATTAGTGAGGCATTCATGCCCAGAAAGAGCATAAGTGTAAATCCAAATGCGCCATAAACAATGGAAGGTATCCCCCATAATGCATCCAGAAAATATCGGATGGTATTTTGAGTACGCTTTAGTTTAACAAGATGAACATTGATATAAAGTGCTGCAGGCATTCCAATAGCAATTGCAATCAGAGTTGCACCTGTTGCTATATATAAAGAACCAACAATTGCATTCAAAACACCACCTTCACCCCCATAGTAAAAGCCACCTTTCGGTACTTTAATGATCATGTCCAGATTAAGCGCATTAAATCCTTTAACAAAGATGATAACAATAATAAACAATAGAATAGCAATAAGGGAATATGCAGCAAACCATGATAGAATTTTAAAAATAATTTCCTCGATTCTTTTTATCCGGTTCATTGCTTTTGTGTTTTATAAATGAAGTATCTGAACACAAGGTTGATGGCCATAATAATAACCAGTAAAATCAAGGCTGCAAACATTAATGCCTAGTCGTACATGGGTATGGACATCATTTCGCCGTAATTATTTGCAATCAACGCAGGGAGAGGGTATCCGGCATCAAAAGGATTAAAGGAAGCTATCATTTGATTTCCGACTACCATCATCACTGCAATGGTTTCGCCAAACGCTTTGGCAATTCCAAGTCCGAAAGCTGAAATAATACCGGGCCGGCTTTTAC
>CAYOLQ010000232.1:0-3352 GCA_964404825.1 uncultured Chitinophaga sp. | reverse complement strand
AAACATTCCGTTTTCGGTATATGGGGGTATTATGCTTTACGGAGTAGCATCTGATCCGGATCCCAATGATTCAATCAGGGTAAATCATTCACCATATCTGGAAGTAAAGTATCTCGGAAATGTTAAGGACTATTCCTATAACGTGTTTGTCGGACTGACTCCATTTCAGAGTACTCTTTACAATACTGACGGCTTCGGAGTAATCAACCTCGGCGTAAGTGCCCAGAAAACAGTAAAGGTAACCGAGACTTTCTCCGTACCCATGAAACTTACTGTGGCAACAAATCCTGTGATCGGGAAAATATATCTGAATTTTATTATTTCGCTGTGACAATTATTGGAACCGGAAAAAAATTAAAAACAGTGGATATTATGAAAAAGAATGTTGCATTTTTGCTAGTTGCTTTACTCTTTTCATCATGCAATAATTCCCCGAAATTTGACCTGGCCAAAGAGCATAAAGCTCTTCAGGATAAAGCAACAGGAATAAACAATGATTTCAGGAAAATCAGAATGGAAGTTGATACGCTGGCCTCTGAGATTTCAGAACTTTATAAATTTCAGGACAAAATTATTCCGGGAATCAAAAAAGGCAAATATATGTTTGCCAGCAACGGGACTTTCATAAAACCGGTTAACGACAGTGGATCTGCTATCTTTGTTTCGGGTTATTATCCTATTACCGAAGATGTTAAAAAGGTAGTATACTTAACAGAGCCAATTGACGCCAATTTCAGGAAACTTGTAGACAAGTACCCTGAAATTGTGCAGGTTTATTATAATGACAGATCCGCATTAAACCGGATATACCCGTTTTTTGATGTGCTTTCGCAATATGAAGCCAAAATGGATATCCCCAGTTTTAACTTTTATTTTCTGGCCGATTCGAAGCATAATCCGGAAAGAAAATCCTTGTGGGTGAACGAGCCTTATGTTGATCCAGCAGGACGCGGCTGGATGGTATCGGCAATAGCTCCTGTTTATTTCAATGGAAGCCTTGCCGGTGTTCCCGGAATCGATGTGACTATTAACCGGATAACCAAGCGTTATATCCTCGACAATCAGGAAAGCATGACAATGATTATTGACAATACCGGGGCGATTGTTGCTGCCCAGGAAAGTGCAATTAACCTGCTGTCGTTCCCCCCGCTGTTTGAGCACAAATATGTAGAAACGATAAAACAGGATACTTACAGGAAGGAGACCTATAGTCTGACTTTGAGCAAAGAAGAAAGGGTGAGGGCTATTGCAACCGATATCTTTGTAAATAAAAAAGACCGGATAGAAGCTGAAATAAATGGCGACGCAATCACTGTTTTTGTTGCCTATATTCCTGAGCTGAGCTGGTATCTTCTTGAGATTTTAAGATGAAGAAAAACTATTATATCCTTGTACTTTTGGTAATGGTCTTCATCGGCCTGGCAATGAGACAATACTATATTCTCAGTAACCGGCAGAGGAAGGAAACCGCTGATTTTATTTATAAGCAGATCATTCTGTGCGGGAAAAGTATTGAGGATAATTGTATTGATTTCGAAGAATCAGTGAAATATGAATTCGCCAACCGGGAACTACTCTACTTTTTTGATGATGAAAAAAACAAACCGGGTGTTGTGGATAACAATCAATACGTTGAAGGAGAGATTAAAAGAATACGTCGTTTCTATTCACGATATCAGACCCTGATCAAAAAAATTACCATATATAACGATTTATCTTTCAGGAGCTTTGAACGTAATACTGACAATTACTTCACAGTACTGGAGCCACAGTCGTTCACCCCCAAAACAAAGCTTTCAGAACAGACCCTGCTTCAGGAAATCAATGGGCAGCTGACATATATTCAGCCTGTCAGAAACAATAAGGGAGATTTGATCGCCAATATAAAGTTTGAACTGAATATTCCTGATTTTCTGGCATTTCATTTCGACCGGTTCTATATTGGCAAGAATTCATGGTACTGGGCTATTGATACTGAAGGAAAGGTTTTGTTTCACAAATACAGTGAACAAACCTCACGAGGGGTCTTTGAAACTGATGCCGTTGAAAAATTCAGGATAAAACTAAAGGAAAACCTTGCGACTTCGACTCAACATACGATCCACTATAAAAAAGATTTTAATGCTTATTCTGTCTTTTATCCGGTAAATATTCTCGGAAAAAACACGGGTATTGTCTTCTCTGTAAATACCGATTCGCTCTGGAAGAGCCAGAATATTTCCAATATAACCATTCTGATTTATTTTTTGGTGGTCATTGTAAGTATTATAGTCCTTTTTTCAATTATCATCAGGCAGATGGTTACCGCACGAAAGCGTCTCGAATCGACAGACTCGATGTTGCGCACAGCAAACCAGGCCTCTGAGGAGTTGCTTACAAACCCCGATTTTGTAAGTTCCATAAGTAACTTCCTTGAAATAACGGCAAGGGCATTAGGATATCACCGTGCCTATCTGGTTGAGTATACTATGAGAGAAAATAAAGCGATCTTTCAGTTAAAATACGAATGGTGCGACAGAACATTGGTAAAACCCATTGGTGAGGAAATCCCTGAGATACTAACAGGGATGGAAACTACCACTTTTAAAGATGTCTTTGCCGAAATCAATGCCGGGAAAGTTGTAAAACTAAATATTTCTGAAATCTCCAAACTCTATAGTCCATTAGTCGGCAAACTTAACATTAAAGCCCTTATTGCACTTTCTTCCTATTCCGATGATAACAGTTTTGGGTTGATAGGTTATGCCGATTGCCTTAAAGTAAGACAATGGCGGGAATATGAGGATACTATGTTTGAGAATTTTGCAAATGCTGTTGGAGGAGCCCTTTCTATACAAAAGAAAAGAGAAGAGCTGATAATGGCGAAGAACATTGCCGAAACTGCCAACAGAGTCAAAACGGAATTCATCGCCAATATGAGTCATGAGATCAGGACTCCCATGAATGCTATACTTGGATTCAGTGAAGCCCTTTTCCATAAACTTGACTCGGAGCAGCACCGCAAAATGCTTAAATCGGTACTCCGGAGCGGGAACCTTCTTTTATCCCTGTTAAACGATATCCTGGACCTTTCAAAGATAGAAGCAGGGCAGCTGGAAATAAATCCTCATCCGGTAAAAACGAGCAACATCCTTAACGATATTAAGTTGCTTTTCAGGGAAAAATCCCTGAAAAAGGGAATTGCCCTGGATGTCGTAATTCCTGCCAGATTTCCTGAAATTATGATGCTTGATGAGGTGAGGTTGAAACAAATTCTCTTCAACCTTGTGGGCAACGCAGTCAAATTCACTCTGAGCGGTTTTGTTTCAATAAGGGTTGATTTCATTTTTACCGAAGGCAAGTATAATTCAGG
>CAYOLQ010000231.1:0-3362 GCA_964404825.1 uncultured Chitinophaga sp. | reverse complement strand
TGGAATTTATCATTTTTGCATCAATTCTTGCAGGAGTGGCATTATTCCACAAACAAACCTTTTGGGTGGCTGTAAGCGGGCTTGCAGTTTTGCTTATATTCAAATTTATATTTGATCCGGGGTTCCATTTTATGGAGCATTTTTTCGGTGATACGCCAATGATTGACCAGATAATGGATAAATCATTGCGGCAAGGAGAATGGGGAATAATGCTTAATCTTTTAGGATTGTTGCTCGGTTTCGCAATTCTGGCAAAGGTTTTTGAAGAATCAGGGGTACCAGAGGTTCTTCCACGGCTACTGCCAAATGACTGGAAAGGGCCTTTTATTTTACTTGTTTTCGTATTTATTATTTCTGCATTCCTCGATAATATTGCAGCCGCTCTTATCGGAGGCACAATAGCTCTTGTGGTTTTTAAAGGTAAGGTGCATATTGGTTATATTGCAGGTATTGTTGCAGCAAGTAATGCCGGCGGAAGTGGCAGTGTTGTTGGGGATACCACCACCACCATGATGTGGATAGACGGAGTTAGTCCGCTTAATGTTTTCCATGCATTCATTGCAGCTGGCGTTGCCCTGCTATTCTTTGCCTGGTTTGCTGCTCACCAACAGGATAAATATCAGAGAATTCAGAAAGATGCGCGTTCAGAAGTTAAAGTCAGCTGGGTAAAATTATTTATGGTTGCAATGATGCTTGTAGGTGCTATTGTTTCCAATTTTGTATACGATATGCCTGCTCTCGGAGTATGGATTGCGATTCTCATTGGGGCATTTCTGAGCCCTATTCCATGGAAAGAAGTGCCGTCATCATTAAAGGGAACTATATTTCTGCTTTGTCTGGTTTTCTGCGCATCACTTATGCCTGTAGAGGATTTACCGGACGCATCATGGGTAACTGCCCTCATTCTGGGGTTTGTTTCAGCAATCTTCGATAATATACCGTTAACAAAACTATGTCTCGAACAAGGACATTATGACTGGGGAATGCTTGCATATGCAGTAGGTTTTGGGGGATCGATGATTTGGTTTGGATCATCAGCAGGTGTTGCTATAACAAACAAATTTCCTGAAGCCCGTCATGTAGGACGCTGGGTTAAAAATGGCTGGCATGTTGCTGTTGCTTATGTCATTGGTTTCTTTGTTTTATACCTTACGATGGGATGGGAACCGGCTGATAACAGGAAACATAAAATCGAAAATTGTCCTGTACCCGGATGTCCGATGGCAAATAATCCCGATGGGCAAGTCAAAGGGCTTTCATACAACACAACAGCTTCAGACTTCAAATAAGGAGTTGACAGATTACAGAAAATAATTAAGAAATCAGGAAATCCGGCGGTATTAAAGCTGTCGGATTTTTTGTTTCAGAATGACGGTTCATTGCATACGAACGATTTTAATTGTTAAACTGTTATAAGACCTGTCAGGTCTTAAGACCTGACAGGTTCCTTACAATATAAAAACGTTCAATTTTTATAGGTAGAATAATTGTTCCGTCTACCTCACTGAAGCTGAATAGCAAAGTACTCCAGTGATTGTGTAACCGGAACGATCTTACTTTTTGAACAGGTCTTAAGACCTGACAGGTTCCTAACAATATAAATACCTTCATTTTTCATCGGAAGATTAATTGTTTCACCTGGTTTTACTGAAACTGAATGGCAAAGTACTCCTGCGATCGAATAAACCTGTACTAATTGTTTCTCTTTGCAATCATAAGCCAATTCAACACAAATTTCCATGGTCCCTGCAAATTTTGAAACTTTTAAATAGTGCCCTTGATTATTTGAATGGTTCAGGAAAACAGGATTGCTATTTTTCTTTTCAACCTTATCCAGTCTGACAAAATTCCAGCTCAGAAAACTAGTGTTTTTATTGTATTTAAACACCATTACATCATTTATACTATCAGGAAATTCAGGAGCCATGGTGGAAGTCAGAAATACAATATTATCTTCATTAAAATATTCAATATTAATTTTTGATTTATCACCCCCAAGGCAATAAACGTTTATCCCTTTATTTTTAATTTTTTGCAGCAGGGGATAAACTTCCTGAAAAAAATTAGTTGTATCGAGCTGCTTTGTACTTTCGGCTACCGAATCGATTTTTTCATAAAATACCGGATTATCAACCATCCAAAGCAGTCTTCCATGTAAAACAATCAATGAAGAGGAAGTTGAAATTGTATCTGAAACAGCTTTTATCATCTCCAATTGATCCCCCGAAATAAAGGAACTTTTAAAGCCTTCAGAATCGAGTTCGGTATCCAGAACCATAAATGTTATTCCATCTCTGAAATATGTGTAAAACCGCTTTCTCCCGGTATATTCCTCCACGAGTGCGGGAGAACTGAGATCGTGATTGCCCATTGTCCATAGAGTGTTTGGGGATCCCAGATTAAAAAGATTATTGCAATAATCCATAGACTCCCTGTTAATGCTGGTATAGTAGGTAATATCACCTCCCAGAAAGATCATGTTGTATTTTGTGAAATCAATTTTTTCAATGGACGGCAAAACAGTCTGATGAACCTTATCCTCGCTTCGGGGATGGGGAACGAAAATAAACTGCAGGATGGAGTCGCTCTGGGAATAGGCGTTACCAAAAATTAATGTCAGGGTCAGCAAAAAAAATAATCGCTTCATTTCCGGGCAGAATCAGTTCAAACCGGAATAAAATTACAAGAATAATATCCTGCAAGCAATTATTCCGGTAACAATAGTTGATCTTTCAAGTCTGTATCTGGCTTTATCGCTTCGAGAAATTATAAGCTTCTCAAAAATAAAACTGAAACAATTTCCGCAAAAGTTGTTTTAAGTTTTTGTGAAATCAAAAAATCAGTTAAATTTGCAATCCCATTAAGCGGGAATAGCTCAGTTGGTAGAGCACGACCTTGCCAAGGTCGGGGTCGCGAGTTCGAGTCTCGTTTCCCGCTCATAAGGATGCCCAGGTGGTGGAATGGTAGACACGTTGGACTTAAAATCCAATGGCCATTATGGCCGTGCGGGTTCAAGTCCCGCCCCGGGTACTAAAAACCCCTTAACAAATTGATTGTTAAGGGGTTTTGCTTTTGTGGGGGCAGAATGGGGGCAGTATCATAAATTAGTTGGCTCTTTTCTTGTTGGCAGTCTTTCTTGTCATGACCCCTTTAATGCTCTTAGCTGAAGCGGATGCAGAATTCTTCTTGTCAGTCGTTCCGTTGGGCTTTTTATTCTCCTTAACTGTTTGGATTCCCCCCAACTTGACAATCTCAGCCTTTAAAAACTTCCCATACAGACCATACATGAAGCGATAAAAAGTAGCAATATCCTCTTTGTTCCGGGCACTCTCCAGGGCTTCAACATATTTAATCCGGTCTTG
>CAYOLQ010000230.1:0-3370 GCA_964404825.1 uncultured Chitinophaga sp. | reverse complement strand
TTTGCAGAAGTTTAAAGATCTGAAGGTTTATATCGATAACGGTGATGATGAGAATACCTTGTGCCGCAGCAATGAGGAATTGCATATTTTGATGAGAAATTTGGCTTTTCCGCATGAGTTCAGGGTCAGGGACGGAGGTCATGAGTTTGTCTTCTGGAAAGAGGCATTGCCCCAGGGACTCCGTTTTATAAGTGATGCATTTGAAGGAAAGGATTACAGGGGAGACATGCCGTCTGCCAGTCCCCCGGAAAAAAAATATTCGGTAAACATTATCAAGAAGCGGAATTACAGCCTGATTCTGCCCGGAGAGTACGCTGTTTCTGACAGAAAATACCCGGTTGTTTATTTCATGGGAGAGTTTAACCGGGAAGAAAAAGGAAAAGTCGGGGGAATCGTCGGTGGACTAATGGAAAGCGGTAGTTTGCCTCCCCTGATAATGGTCTTTTTAAATGAAAACAAAGATATTCAGGGGATTTTAACCGAAACGGAAAACAGCTACCGTATCAGGAAAGGATACAGATTCAGGGCAGTTATTGGATATGGAAGTGAGGGAAAAACCGCCTTGAACCTGTGCCTCGATTCCCTTCAGTTTACATGTTGCGCGCTTTTTAATACGAATCCCGATTACAAATATGCTGAGCAGGTACTAAAAATGAGAGATCAAAAGACAATTTCCCGCACCTGGTATTATATCGATTCGCCTGATAAAGGTATACACTTTACAGAAAATGGGTTTCTTCATATCCTGTTTCGCGAATCGGATTTATACCATGAATACAGGGTAAGGGAAGGACAGGGAGGTTTTGACTGGTTTTTAGAGGGTCTCCCGGAAGCATTGATTTTTACACAGGAAAAAATCCATAAATAAGCAATCCATAACTAATAACCTAAACAACAAACTATGCAGAAAAAAAAAGATAAGTAACTGGTATTTCGTTTTTTACTGAATTAAAATTAAAGCAATCATTCTATTAACCAAACTTTTGTATTATGAAAAAAAATCTCTTATTTCTTGGTCTTGCTGTAATGTTTGCAGCAGTTATTGTCTCCTGCGACAAGGAAGATGATGAAGAAACCGTAAAATCTTATCTGGTAAAATCCATCAGCTTTGAAGCTGATTGGGCAGGTGGGATTCAGGCGTATGAATTTATGTACGATGCCAACGATCGTGTTACAGGCTTTGACAGAACCTGGGATGGCGGTGATGATGGCGTTTTTGCTTATGATCACAGCGTTGCCAACAAGCTGATCGTAACAAAAGACGGTGACGATTATGCTGAATACGATGTAAATGCAAGCGGATATGTTACAAAAGAACCATGGGGCGAAACCGAATGGGCTTCTTTTGAATATGATGCCAACGGATATCTTTCAAAGGTTTATGAGCACTGGGACGGAGCTGATCATTTAA
Organism: uncultured Chitinophaga sp.; assembly: GCA_964404825.1. Lineage (GTDB taxonomy): Bacteria > Bacteroidota > Bacteroidia > Bacteroidales > JACJXF01. The sequence goes on along the minus strand of CAYOLQ010000230.1, from coordinate 1,959 downwards.
AATACCAGATGACCATTACCAATGGAAACATTACCAAAATCACCACCTTTGATGATGATGGAACCACGGTTAAAAAGGAAAAGGAATTTACTTACACCAATGGTGATAATGTTAACGGACTTCATCAGGCAAACGCTACCGATTCAGACTGGAAAACAGTTGGCAATTTTTATGGTAAGCCAAGCAAAAAGCTGGTTGATTATTTTGAATACTGGGATCCACGTGATGCTGGCTTTACAAAATCAAGGTCAAGCTTAACTTATGGATTTGATGATATGGACAGACCAATCAAAGTAACCAAAACACTTGCAGACGCATCAACCGAAGTCTGGAATTATACTTACTATGCAGAATAGAAGTATAGTTTAATTTTTTTTGATTTTAAAGTAAAGGAAGTTAACTGATCATAAGTCGGGCAACTTCCTTTACATTTTTCGGTTTCAGTTTCTTATGAGAATTTTGATATGTTACAGGTATGAATGCCGTTCAGACAGCATATTATCTGCCAGTTATTTATTCTAAAGCATACAGGAAATGTCCAAAAAATATATAGGATTATTATCAGGAATTGTTTTATTCCTGCTTATTCTCATTCTTCCTAATCCCGGAGGGATGTCAACCGAAGCGAAAAATGCCCTGGCGGTAGTTTCACTGATGACTGTCTGGTGGATTTTCGAATCCATTCCTGTATATGCCACGGCCTTTATTCCCCTGGTATTGTATCCGATGCTGAGGGTTTTGCCTGCCGGGCAGACAGCTGAAAACTATGGGCACAGCTATGTACTTATGATGCTTGCCGGGTTTCTGTTGGCTAAGTCGATTGAAAGTTCAAATCTTCACAAACGTATTGCACTGTTACTTATGAAACTGCTTGGAACAAGCAGGAGGAAGCTTATGCTGAGTCTGATGATATCGACAGCTTTTATTTCCATGTGGATTGCCAACGTTACTACAGCATTATTAATGCTTCCCATAGCACTTGCCATAACCACAAGGGATGAAGCCGAAGCAGGAGGAAAAACTTCGTTTTCAACGGCAATGATGCTGGCAACAGCATATTCTGCGAGCATAGGCGGTGTGGCCACTCTTATTGGCTCACCTACTAACCTTATCTTTCTGGGAATTATGGAAAATCTTTTTCCTGAAGCACCGCAGATAAGTTTTCTTACCTGGTTAAAGATAGGTATGCCACTTACCATAATATTCCTGCCGATAACCTGGTTTTATCTTGTGAAATATTTTAAAGTTCAGGGGAGTATAGCCGGCAGCCATGAAGTTGTAAGAGATGAGCTCAAATCCCTCGGAAAAATGACTCCCATTGAAAAGAGGGTAACATGGGTTTTTGCTATTACAACACTGGCATGGATTTTTAGAGACAATCTGGTTTTGGGAGGATTTGTAATTCAAGGCTGGAGTGAAGTGCTGGGTCTGCAGGATTATGTTCACGACAGCACGGTAGCCATGGCTTCCGCGATTTTTCTGTTTGCGCTTCCCGACGGTAAAGGTAAGCGCTTGCTTGACTGGAAGTCTGCAAGTCAGATTCCATGGGGAGTGGTAATGATTGTCGGAGGTGGATATGCCATTGCTGCAGGTTTTCAGTCCACCGGGTTAGCTGCATGGATGGGCAATCAGCTTGGTTTTATAAGCGCATTCCCCTTTTGGATTGTTCTTGTTATTGTAGTTGGGTTTATATTGTTCTTCACAGAGTTAAACTCCAATACTGCCACTGCGAATATCTTTCTACCTGTTTTGGCTAGTATAGCGGTTGCCGGACAAACGAATCCACTGTTATTAATGATCCCGGCCACTTTTGCCAGCACTTTTGCTTTTATGATGCCGGCAGGAACCGGTCCGAATACGGTTATATTCGCCAGCGAAAGAATCACCGTCTCTGAGATGGTAAGGTGCGGATTCTGGCTGAAACTTATCAGCCTGGTTGTTCTTACACTGATCCTTTAT
>CAYOLQ010000229.1:2337-3375 GCA_964404825.1 uncultured Chitinophaga sp. | reverse complement strand
ATAACAGCGCCAACCAGATTCCCTGGGGGGATGTTTATAATTACAGATTTTACGCACACAGGTTCCGGTCAAACCTTGCGGCAGTGCATCTTGGTGTCAGCTTTTAATACGTACATTTGCAGTTGAACTGAAATGGATTTTTTATCCGGTTCTGTTTCATCAGGCAAAAAATATACTGTACTAATGCTTTACTAATTTGAAACGCTATTTTATAAAGCTTTCCTATAACGGCAGTAATTATCAGGGCTGGCAGTCGCAACCGGAAAAAAAGTCAATTCAGGCTGAAGTCAGGAATGCTTTACATCTCATACTTAAGGAAGAAATAGTGCTCACTGGAGCAGGAAGAACCGATTCGGGTGTTCATGCACAGAACTTTATTGCACACTTCGATTCAGTATCTCCCGGAAAAAAGAATACCGGTGATTTGGTACACAAACTGAACCGTTTTCTACCAAAAGATATTCTTGTTCATGATATTTTTGAAGTTCCCGCGGAGAGTCACGCCCGCTATGATGCCGTTTCCCGCACCTACCATTACCTTATTTCCCGTACCAAAAATCCATTTCTGGAAGATTTCGCACTTTACGTTCCACAAGAGCTGGATGTTGATGCAATGAATAAAGCCTGCAGTATTCTGATGCAGCATAATGATTTTGCAAGTTTCAGCAAATTACACGGGAACAATAAAACTACAATCTGCGATCTCCGCGAAGCTGAATGGAGGTGGGTAAATTCTGATTTGCTTGTATTCCGGATAACGGCCGACAGGTTTTTACGGAATATGGTCAGGGCAATAACCGGAAGCATGCTGAGGATCGGGACTCATAAAATTCCTGTGTCGGAGCTTGAAAGAATTATTATCCGGAGGGATCGGTCGGCGGCAGGCACTTCTGTTGCTGCCAAAGGTTTATTTCTTAGCGAAATCCGGTACAAAAATATCCCTTTACCAGAAAACAGCTATCATCTGCTTAATGAGTCTGTTTTTTTCTGAAAACAAAATCCGCCCTGAATATCTCCCGTTTCATGGTTTCGTTATAG
>CAYOLQ010000229.1:1661-2327 GCA_964404825.1 uncultured Chitinophaga sp. | reverse complement strand
AAACAGATACTGGAAATCATGAATTTTAAGGATGTTAAAACGGATGGTATTATCCGGCAGACTTTCGCTGAGATAATTTATTGTGATACTTTCCGTTTCGGCATGATCCCACAACTCCACAGGTAAAAGATCCGTGCAGTATTCGATGTATTTTGCATTATTCACATGCTGGTAAATATCGATATCGGATGGTAAAACCAGACGTGTTTTTACAGTACCGGTTTCGCTGAATGCGGGTATTCTTTCCGGTTTTCCGGAGCCGGAGCTCACCCCTCTGCGGGGAATCTTCTGGTATTCGGGAGTTATGCGGTTGGGTCTGTGATTTGAGGCGTTTATCAACAGCCAACTTGTACTTCCGCAGATTACCTGCTTTCCGGAACTGTCGAGTAGTTCAAAATCTCTGTATGCAAACGGATCTTCGTACTCGTTTCCCCATGTATTCAAAGTGAGCTCATCTCCCCAGGCCGGAAGCGTATTGATCCTGATTCTGAGTCCGGATAAGATCCATAACTTCCCGATAAGCAGCAAATTCTTATACCCGATTCCACAGGCGTTGGAATGCAGCCATGCGCTTTCCTGCAGGAATCCGGCTATTACGTTTAATTTTAGTTTTCCAAAACGATCAGAATGGTAGGAATGGACTTTGTAGGTGTCGGTCCATAGTTC
>CAYOLQ010000229.1:0-1651 GCA_964404825.1 uncultured Chitinophaga sp. | reverse complement strand
GTTCGGGAGGATTATTACCGGACTTCTTTATGAATTCCATATTTCCCATGATTTCAGTGCCTGGTATTCAAGCATTTTCAGGCCGTTACTTGTATTTGCACCTCTCTCCTGCCCCTTCCGGAGAAAGAGTGTTAGAGCCGGATTGTAAACAAGGTCGAAGAGCAGATGAGACCCCGTAAGGTATTCGTAAGGTATATCAGGGCACTGACTTACATCCGGAAAGGTTCCCAGGGGAGATGTATTTACAATGAGCTGGCAGTCAGAGATAATCTTTTTGTTTAGCTGTCCGTATTTTAATGCCGTTCCGGAGCTGGTACTTACAAATTCAAATGCAATATTCATTTCCTTTAAAACCCATGCTATGGCTTTGGATGCGCCTCCTGTTCCGAGGATTACGGCACGTGAAATTTCCATTCGGGGAGGTTTTATTTCTTCGAGGGATCGTCTGAATCCCCAAACATCTGTGTTATATCCCTTTAAATACCTCCCTTTTCCGGTATTTTCGAATTTTATTGTGTTTACGGCGCCGATTGCGGCAGCTGTCGGGTCAACAGAATCGAGAAAGGGAATGATTTTTTCTTTATATGGAATGGTAACGTTAAGTCCTTTCAGATTTGGATTGGAATCGATCAGAGTCCGGAATTGGTTTATACCGGAGATGGGAAAATTCTGATATACGGTATTTTGAATATTTTCTGCAGCGAACTTCTTTGTAAAGAAATCCTTTGAGAAGGAGTGTGAGAGGGGGTATCCGATGAGACCGTACATTCTATGTATATCGCCTATAATTTCCTGCTTTGGAACTGTTTTGGCATGAAATCGAAGAGAGTATCACCTCTTAATCCCAGTCGTAATGCTTCCAAAGCAACCACTTCGTTGCTTGCAATATTTCCAAGGTTAACATTTGCGCCAAGGAGTTTTATAAACCAGGTTTGCTGAGCTTTATTAGGGGCTTCCCAGAGAACTTTATCAACCGAAACATGCTCCACGATATCGTCAATAAGAAATGTGTTGGCAGATCCGTCTGAATTATAAATTCCTATTGTACCGCTTTCACGGGCTTCGGCGATAACTTTCCATGCACCCGCGGCCAGCTCTGCTTTCATAAAATTTACCCATTCATCAGGAGGAATCTCCACATCCTTAACTTTGGATCCCACTTCGGAAAGAACAGTAAAGTCCTTGCTGAGTTTTTCGATATAGCCAAGCTTTTCATCGTGTTCAAGTAGGATCGACCCATCCGATACTTCAACCATTTCCAGACCTGCTCCCGAAACAAACTGCCGGTATTCATCAAACATACCCCTGATACAAAACAATTCGAACAAGGTTCCGCCGAAATAGGGTTTCAACCCGGCTTTTTTGTAAACCTTGACTTTTTCCTTCAGCTGGTTATTAATGAGGGCTGTACCAAAACCGAATTTAACCAGATCGGTAAATTCAGCGCTGCTCTGAACGAAACTTTCTGCTTCCATCAGGCTTAGTCCTTTATCCATCATCATGGTTAAACCGGAATCCCGGTCTTTGGATGTTCTTTCCGGCAGATAGGGAAGTTTAAAATTCATAGGAATTCAAATTAGCGTGGATTATTCAGAATTTTTTGAATTTTCCGGCTTTTTAATCCTTCCGGATACAGCTTAAAAAATTCTTC
>CAYOLQ010000228.1:0-3387 GCA_964404825.1 uncultured Chitinophaga sp. | reverse complement strand
CATCCGTAAATAACACAGACCCGCGTACCAATGCGCCCATGCGGGCTCGAGCTGTTCCTTTTCTGCTTTCAGGCTTGTTACTGCATTGAACTGTTCCAGGGCAGCAGGTATCGAATCCAGCGCTATAAGTGTAAGCCCGTAAATAAACCTGATTTTCGCATCGTCCGGATACTGTTCCAGAAGACTTTCGCAGATTTCTTTGCTTTCAGCATAACTCCCGCCCGAATAAAGCCCTATGGCACCTGAATAGGTTCTGGGCGTTCCGGGCTCTCCCCGTGTGGTAAGGAAAACATAGTCTTTATAATAATCGTTGAAGAGGCTTTGTGAACCGGGTTTCAGCATAAACGTGAATATCAGTGCTGCCGCGGCCACCATCGCTGCCAGGGAGCTGAACTGAATGATCAGCTTCCTTTTCCTTTTCCTCAGCATTTCCCTGTGCGCCGCTGAAACCTTTTCCCTTGTTTCTTTACTTGCTTTGCCGCTGTATTTCCGTATCATTTCCTCAATCTCCGCAGCCTCTTCCGGAGTTACACCATTGGTTTCTGACTTCAGCATTTCCCTGAAACCCGCCTCAATTATCGCTTCTGCTTTCTTTGCCTTTTCAAGGTATTCAGCACATTCCTTCCGGCTCAGGTATTTTTCAAATTCCGCTTCTTCAGCCGGGTTAAGGCTTCTGTCGAGATATTTCTCTGTCAGGTATGTAAACCGCTCATCCATTGAGTTCTTCAAATTTGGGATCGTTTATAATCATTGTATGCAGTCTTTCCTTACAATAGTACTTTTTATTGCTCACCACCCGCCGGTCAGAATAACCTAATATGGTGCATATTTCATCCTCACTGTATCCGTCATAATATAAGCGCAGAATTTCCTGGCAAACCTCCGATAGCTTTTCATGACAGTTCCGGAGCAATTTCAGTTTTTCATGATCCGGATCGGTTTCATTATCCTGGTATTCATCCAGATTTTCTTTCATCTCATGCTTCTGCATTCTCTTACATTCTTTGATCCATAAACTTTTACAAATCCTGATAATGTAGGAATAGGGATAATTAATGGTTTCCCCCTTGTCCTTCTGCATTGTCATTAAAATAATAAATGACTCCTGGTAAAGATCTTCGAAAAAATGGCTGTTGCAACCGATTTTTCTTAATTCTCTTTTTGCGGAAGTATGATACTGATTAAATATCCGAACCAGATCAGACAAAGGGTTTAAATGTAAATAGGTATAAAAAGCAAAATAAAATTAGGCATTTCTGTCATTCAATCCGCCTGATATTATTTAGAATAAAAATAAATTACAGTAAAAAGTCAGTATTTCACCCCGTTTTTTTCTCTATCGCTTTGAAGAGTTTTCTTTTTCAAATGCAATGGTTTTATAAAAACAAATAAAAATGCCTATGAAAAATTTAATTCCTGCCCGGCCGCCTCCCAAAGAAAAATGCAGCAGCAATACGATTGCTATAATGCTGCAGTATGCACTTCAAATATTGCTTTTAATAATGTATCCGTACAGTTAACCAATAAAAATCAATAACCTAAAACCTTAAAATTATGTCAGAAGAATTAATCGCCGAAAAATTGAATGAAATCAATTCAATGACCGATATCGAAACCGGAAGACCAACAATCCCTGTATCAATTGCACTCCAGGAAGCAGAAGATTTGCACGGCTGGTGCATGAAAGATAAGGAAGTTCTCACCAAAGCAGGCCTTGACTTTACGCTTGTAACTGATCTTAAGGCACGGGCCGGGGCTTTGCGTCAGAGTCAGACCAACTGGTCGAATGAATACAAAGAATTCCAGGAATGTCAGGCTCAATGGAAAATCGAAGCGCCTGCTGCCTATAATCTTCGCGATGAACTGGTTCATCATTTTTACCATGCCTTTTATAACCTGCAGGGCGAGTATGCCAAAGTGCAAAGAATAGCTGAAGGTTATTCACATGCTGATATGATTCAGGACCTGAGCGACCTTGCAGGACTGGGAATGAAAAATACCGCAGAACTTGAAGCAATCGGAATGGACCTGAGCCTTCTGGAGCTTGCAAAAACCAAATCTTCAGAACTTGCCGGATTACTTGCAAAGGTAAACGGATCACTCAGGGAAACCAGTCCAAAGCTTGAAATACGGAATAAGGCTTATTTCCATCTTAAGGAAGCTGTGGATGAGATACGGCGTGTAGGACAGTATGTTTTCTGGAGAAATGAGGTGCGACTTAAAGGATACATAAGTCCATACTTACGAAGGATGAATAAAAACCAGAAAAAAAAGATCAGTGAAAAGGTAGCCTAGAACGCTGGCAAATTGCAAAGGAAATTACCAATTGACGGGGGTAAATATTAATTAACAGGGGTAATTTCCAATTGACGGGGGTAAATATCAATTGACACGAAGAAACTTTCAATTGACGCGGGGAAATTTTCAATTGACAGGGGTAAATATTAATTGACACGAGGAAATTTCCAATTGACACGGGCAGAAAATCAAAAAGCATGGCTCAGATGAAATTTTCCGGCCCCCCGTTTCACAAAAAGGATTTACACTTTCTATGTTCTGACACTGAAACAACTCACCCCGATAACCCCGCTTTCTCCGGCCCCGGATGCTTGCCTCGTGCCGGGGAAAGGATGCGGGGTGAGTCTTTCACTCACTTTTATTCACTTGCTCATTCACTCACAATCTATGAAACCTAAAATCCTGAACCAGACCTCAACCCTCCCCTGGCATACCTGGCGCCGGTGGTCTGTCCGAAATCTCAATCAGACAGATAAAATTATTATTCACCAGGAACTGGCTGAAGGAGATATCCGTGCTGTAAACCAGTATCACATCAGTTCCAACCATATCTCAAAGTGGGGGTGTCCCCATTTCTGTTATCACTTTGGAATTGAGAACAACGGCGATATCGTTCAGGCTAATGAATTGCGGCATGTCACCTGGCATACCACAGGCCAGAACGAAACCGGCATAGGCATTATGCTGGTGGGTAATTTTGCCGGTCCGGGTCATAACGTTGGTACCAGGGAGCCGGCACCGGAACAGGTAAACGCTCTCTCAGAACTGTGTGATTACCTGCAGCAGGCATTCGGACTCAGCAATCAGGATATCTATGGTCATTACCATTTCGGCAAACCCTCCTGCCCCGGTTATGTAGTGCAGGAATGGATAGAAAACCGGAGCAACCGGATTACAGATGAGGAATGGATGGCAAAAGCCGAAAAAAACATTTTTGAAATCCAGCGTCGTCTTAACCTCTCCGGTTTTCCCTGCGGGGAGCCCGATGGTATTATGGGGATAAAAACCCAGGCGGCAATAAGGAAATTCCAGCGCAAAAATCTGTTGCATGCAGACGGTGTAGTTGGTCCGGATACATGGAAACACCTG
>CAYOLQ010000227.1:0-3389 GCA_964404825.1 uncultured Chitinophaga sp. | reverse complement strand
ATAAACTTCCCGGACATTTCGGAAAAGGATTGCTGACATTGAAAATCACTTCAGATAAACCTTTACGGTTCCAATCAGATGGTATCAGGATAATATCTCAAGAACTGCAAAAAGACAGTAAGTTTCTCTATACATTAAAATTATTAAGGATTGAAAGGGGGAAAAAATGGAAAAAAGAACAAGTTACTCTCGTGCACATTTAACAAAATTATTCAGGCATCCGATGCTTAATTTTAATATGATCTGGATTTTTACTTAACATAACTCATACCGATATGAAAACAAGATTTTTCATCCCGTTTTTTATTACCCTTCCATTGATTTTTCTTATGGGTTGCAGAAGCATCAGTGATAACAAAACAACAAAGATTGATATTACCGGGAACTGGAAGGATGAGAATGGATACCCGCCTTATATCCAAACCAGAGAAAAAAAAAAAAAAAAGGGAGAATTTAAAACATTCTCCCAGGTATTGACACTTCCAAAAGGGAACTATCGTATCCTTTTTGAATATGACCAGAGATATGGAGTAGCATATGGAGTAGCAATTGATGATAACAAAACCTATGATTCTTTATCACAAGCCAGGGAACGTCAGGACAGTGAGACAACAAAGGATAACAAAATGGTTTTTAATGGATTTACCATCAATGAGATAGAATACAGCCTGATCTTTTCTCCTGATTCTGTTAATAAAAGGATCTACCGGGCAGAAAAAGACTTTGTCATTGAAGATTCTGTGAAAACTCTTAAACTGAATTTAAAGGTTCAGAATACCAGGGTAATGCGAACCATTCTGACCGGTAGTTTCCGGTTGGGAAACAGGAATTATTTTGCTGTCGATCCCGGAATAACCAGAGAATATCTGATGATCCGAGGTATCCCATTTCTTGCCCGCAAAAGTGATATCCGTCATGATGCTCCCTGGTTCGGCAGGGGATATCCAGATGTAAATGCTGACAGGGGAAGTCTTAAAATATGGGACAATGGTATGAGCTTTAATCTTGGAGGCACGAAAGTTAATAAACTTCATTTTCTGGGAATGATCCATAAAATTGATGTTGCGAACGGTTCCTGGTTCAGCAGAAAAGGTGATCACGGATATTCACACTTCCTTGGTGATGAAGCCGGCGAAATAATTCTAACTTTAAAAAATAAGGAAAGAATATCCATCCCCTTAATCTTCGGATTTAATCTGTGGTATAGCCGGCCCTGGGATCTTATATGGTATGGGAATTTCATGCCAGATCATATGTCTCCTGTTAATCATGATAAAACCTTATTCAGCGGGGATGAATCATACAGAGACCTGGTTCAAAATACACTTTCCCTTGTTGATGGTATGCGCCTCATGGGCTCGGGGAGCAATAACACACGCTTTATTTTTTCAGTTGATCTGGAGAATAAACCCGTTCAGACAATTGAAATAAAAGGGGTGGAAGAAATGTACGGGCACCCTTTAATTTCTGCTATTACAGTAGAGACTGCTGAACCTTCATCGGTTTTATCTCCTTTGCCGGAGCTGGGTAAAAACATAACAGGCATTAAACCGGTTAGCATTCAGTATGTGTCAGAGGAAGAATATAAGCTCTCTTTAGAAAAGCTAAAGCGTGTCATTTACACGTATAAAGATGAGATGCCAGAACTGAAAGAACCCGTGATCCCTGAAAATTATTTTGGCCCCCGGTATGATTTTCAAGGAACCCGGGAAGCCGTTTACGCAGCAACTTATTTATATCGTAACGGGCCTGAATGTGGAGCAAAAATTGCCGACAATGGAACAGGGTGTTCTTCCAGTATTGCCAGAAAACAAAATCCTGTATATACTTTTGGTACGGGGATTTGGATAGAGAGACCTTCCTTGTTTGGATCCCTTCAGAACTGGTTCAGGTTATACCAGGAAAAATCACCCGGGAATTTACCCGGGGTGGGAAATGCCTGGTCACGCGGTATTGGTGAACTTATGCGCGAAGCAATGGCATTCGGATATGGCAAATTCATCAATACATACACCGACTGGCTTGATAGCTGCTTATACGAAGCAAATCCGCCACACTGGAATCGGGTGCCAGGCCAGCCTGATTTCGTATCTACCAAAAAACGCATGGTGGGCCATACCGAAGAGCGGGGGAACCGAGAAAATGATGGTCATGGCATTTGCATGTGGGGACGCTACATGGTTTACCATTGGCTGGGGCATCCCGTTGCATGGAATGAGAAACATTGGGCTGCTACAAAAGCTGCAGTTGACTGGATACAGTGGCAGCTTGATACGGATTCTATATTCCCGGGGAAACGCAAAGATGTACTTTATTGCGAAAGCGAATCGGGATCATATGAGTTTTATTCTTCATACAACTGCCTTCATGGTATTAAATTATCAATAATCATGGCAAAAGAACTCAGAAAAAAAGAAGAAATTGAATCATGGACAAAGCTATATAAAAGGTTAGAGAAGGGAATACTTGATAATGTTGTTGATTCAAGCGACATTGGACCTGTCTGGCACACTAAAGGCTGGGCCGATCATGCGCAGAAAATGGTACATATTCAGCTGGCCCCTGACGGAATAACCTATACCCCGCTGCAGGATTATGCTATTGATGATTCCATAACTCAAAAATATCTTGAAATAGACATCAATTCCTACCGGTATCTGATGAAAAGTAAAAACTACGATTGTCTAAGGATGTACGGATATGGGCAGGGTTTTATGACTCAGGCTTCATTGCTGCTCGATGAGATGAATGATGCAGAAAACTTTATTAACCTGATGGTTACCTATTGTTATCTTCCCCGCCTCGAAGGCTGGACGGCCCCTGAGGGTATCATTCTCCACAGGAGCGGTGATTACTGGGTAGCTGTAAATGGATACATGGGCCAGGATAGCCACTTAGCTGATAGTCAGAAAGCACTTCGACTGATGTTAGGTATCGATGACAATAATTCTGAACACCTGCGTATAATTCCCAGGTATCCTTCCTCATGGAAACGGATGTCAATAAGCGATTACCCTGTTCTTACCGGAAATAAAAGACAAAAAATAAGCTACTCCTACCTTCGGAATGAGAATAGCCAGGTATTTCGGTTCGGATTCGAAAGGCCCGTTGAGAAGATGAGTTTAAGGCTGGGCCCCATTCCGGAAGGCAGGGAGGTATTAAATGCAACAATAAATGGAGCAGAAGCAAAGTACGAAAAGCTTACTTCGGGAGACAGCCAGTGGGTCTGGATCAGGAACCTCAGCGGAGCCGATGGTGAAGTTAAAATATTTTATCAGTAGTTAAAACCAGGATATCCATTTAGTTAATTATTAATATAAAAATGAATCTTTACTAATTTAAAACAAAATGATTATGAAAAAAGCAAAAGCAGGTTTTATTGTTTATGG
>CAYOLQ010000226.1:2517-3395 GCA_964404825.1 uncultured Chitinophaga sp. | reverse complement strand
AAACAAGAATCAAGGAGATTTAACACCATGTTTAAGAAACTGTTGACCGGGATGCCCATGCAGGAATAATATGTACAGAATTCCCATTTACATATTTATTCAGGCTTTTGGCCATTCCATTTGTTAGTGTTACAATTGAAGCTGCATTCGGGAGTACACGTCGGTTTACCCTGGCCCACAACCTGATAACAGGATTCTTTGGTTTCAGGAACTTACCCATAATTAGTGCATCCGGATATAAGTCCCAGATTATTATTGAAAATTTTCTTTTAAGAAATAGTAAAATGAAAATAAGTGTAGGGGGATTTGATGAAATAAAAAGTTCATGCTTTCTGTAATGAATTTTCAGAAAATAAAGAACCTGAAAAGTGCTTATTATCCAGGAAAAAGTCCTGGTAAAGATATTCTTTCTGTTATATGATTTCAATCTCCGGATTCGTACTTTTGGATTTAGTTCAGAATGCATTCGTACAATAATCCCCGCCATTAATATTACCTCATCATATTTATCAGCAAATGCATTGGCAAGATCAACTGTCATATACCCTGCATCCTGATTAATAAAAACTATTTTATTCGCCATTATTAAATAGAACAGATTGAATTAGACCTAATGATCCATCTTTCAGATCCCTCTGATAAAAAAGATTTATTTGAAGATTCCAATGAAATTTTGTGCAGCCTTGGCGATTCTTTTATTATAATCTTCATAAATTAAATCGCTCAAATTTCTTTCAGGGCATTTACTTAGTAGTTTCGCCAATTCTTCCGGATTGTGGGGATCAAAATACAAACCTTTACTTCCAAGTTGTTCCTTGTTAACCGGAATATTTGAGGCTACCACAGGTACCTGCAATGATTTTGCATCTTCAATTACT
>CAYOLQ010000226.1:0-2507 GCA_964404825.1 uncultured Chitinophaga sp. | reverse complement strand
ACAGTACTCCATCCTTCAAACAAACTTGGCTGGATAACTGCCTGAGAATGTTTCATTAACATCAACTGGTCATTTCTGGGAATAATTCCCAGAAAGCTTATGTGGTCATGAAGTTGTTTTTCTTCAATAAAATTATGCAATTCTTTGATATATACGGAGTGTGATTCATCAGGGAATCTTCCGGTTATTGCAAGGTGACTGTTATTTCCATTTTTCTTAATAATGGCAATTGCTTTTAAAAGGATTATATGGTTTTTGTGTTTGTGGAACTGGTTTGATACCATAAAATATCTTGCTGGCAGTCTGTATTTTGATTTAAGCTCATCAAAATCAATCCCGGCAGGATTATCAATTATCGACACAAAATGATATACATGAATCTGTAAATTCTTTTTTATTTTGAAAAACCTATTAAAATCATCTGCTACTGCTTGACTAGAAACAACAAGATTTGTTGAGTTGGAAAGCATTAGTTTAATCCGAAAATCCCTTTCAAATCTTTTTCTCCTGGTAAAAAAGCCAGGGTAATATTTATGTTGCAAATCGGCATACCATGAAACTAACTTTGTTTGGGTTTTTATTTTTATAGGAAAATCATGAAGAGGATAAAGACCATCCAGGTTATAATTTTTCAGAATATCAAAAATAAAATTATTTTTTCTAAAAAGCCACGAAATCAGATACGTTTTGTAAACAGGGGGAAAGTTCCATTCAACTTTTGTTAAAAATGGATAATTGATTTCATTAACAAATTTTTGGAGATCATTTCTGTAGAAAAGAGTTATTTCAGGTTTCTCACTGTCGTCAAGAAAATCGAGTGTTTTTATCAGGTTCATTATATAAACAATTCCACCCATCCAATGAGGACTGAAATTAAAAATAATACCAAGATTGAGTCTTTCTTTTTTTAAAGATTCTTTCATTTATCTGTCTAATTTCAGTTTTCTCGACAGTATCTTTTTCTCATTAGGATAATTCCAGGCATCCCAGGGGAAATGTTTTCCATGGCTCCAGTTGTCCCATCGCTCCAGATCAGATTTTAGCATGATCTCTGCCAGCTCATTAAACCGGGTTTTTGGTTCCCATCCCAGCTTTGTTTCGCTTTTACCATAATTACCTTTCAGAAGGCGCACATCCACCGGCCTCATAAAACGCTCATCAATTTTTATATGCTTTTTCCAATCGAGCCCCACAATACCAAATGCGACCTCCAGGAATTCCCTGATAGTGTGTGTTTCATTGGTGGCAATCACATAATCATCTGGTTTTTCTTGTTGAAGCATAAGCCACATCGCTTCAACATATTCAGGTGCAAAACCCCAGTCGCGCTGTGCATCAATATTTCCAAGTTCAATATGGTCTTCCAGTCCGAGGGTTATTTTGGCAACGGAATTGGTTATTTTTCGCGTAACAAATTCCAGACCGCGCAATGGACTCTCATGATTAAAAAGAATCCCGTTACAGGCAAATAATCCATAGCCTTTCCTGTATATTTTTACCATACTGTGAGCATACAGTTTGGCTGCTGCATAAGGACTGGAGGGATCAAACGGGGTTTCTTCAGATTGTTCCGTAAATAAATTATCCCCAAACATTTCACTTGTGGATGCCTGGTAAAATTTCACATTAGGTGCAATGTTTCTTATAGCTTCAAGGAACCGCACAACACCAAGGCCTGTAATTTCTGCTGAAGCCAGAGGTTGTTCGAATGATGCTCCAACAAAGCTCTGTGCCGCCAGATTATATATTTCGTCAGGTTTGGCAATTTTTATGGATTCTATTAGTGAGAAACTATCCAGAAGATCGACAGGCAAAAGTTCAACCTTATCGAAAATTCCAAGATACTGGAGACGCCAGAAATTTGGTGTCGATAACCTGCGATAAGTACCGTAAACCTTATAATCTTTATCTAAAAGAAATTTTGCAAGATAGGCGCCATCCTGTCCGGTAATTCCTGTTACAAGTGCATGTTTCATTGTGGTTATTAATTTTTTTTTGGGATTTAAATCATTAATTATCAACACTTTCATGGATCCATTTATAATATTTTTCAAGACCGTTATTTATTGATATCGATGGAACATATCCAAATACACTTAGTTTGGTAATATCGGCCACCCAATTCGCAGGATCTCCTTTTCGTGCATCTCCAGTAAAAGAATATGAAATAGTTTCATTAAAGAATCTAAAAAAAGTTGCCACAACATCCTTTATATAAACTTCTTCTCCGTTTGCAATATTGATTACTTCCGCATTAAACTCCGATTTTTCAGCAACAAGCTCAATAGCATTAGATAAATCATCCACATGAATAAAGTCTCTGGATTCATTTCCAGTACCATGAAGGGTAAAAGGTACACCAGTTTTGGCTTTTTTATATAAATCCCAAAATAATTGTTTTTGCAGTCCATTACCATAAACAGAAAAAATTCGTAATGAACATGTTTTTATTTTAAAAAAATCATTAAATTCTTTACAGATCTGTTCAGAATGAAGTTTGTGCAGTC
>CAYOLQ010000225.1:0-3395 GCA_964404825.1 uncultured Chitinophaga sp. | reverse complement strand
GCTGTACTGTATTTTTCAGGCAGGTACAAAGTGTGGCATGACGCGCATTTTTTGATGTATGCAGTACGTCCAAGGTTCAACTCTTTAAGTTCCTCCTTTGATGTCCCGGCACCTTCCTTTGGGATGTAAAGTGTAGTGCTGCAGGCAAATATTATACTTGTCAGCACGGCGGATACGGTCACTTTCTTTAATGTTCTAGAATGCATAGGAGAAAAGCAGCCTGAATTGTACTTTTTCAAATTCATTTAGATTTAAATTATTGTCTGTGGCACCCTTGAATGAGGTAATCTGCGGCATGGCAGTAAAATTTATCCAGAAATTGTCCTGTATATAGGAAAAGCCAAGCCCGGAGTATATTGCAGAGTGTTCAAGTTCCCGAGCCACATAAACACTTTGGATATTGTTTTCCTGGGTAAGGTGGAACCTGGGTGAAAGAGAGTACCCAAAAGCAAGGTGATAGTCGGCGAGCCCTTCTTTTTCATAGCTCAGTTTGCCGTTAGTGTAGACTGGCGCGTACTCTGCTTCATAGGTTAGATTACCGGCAATGGTGAAGTTGTTGATTTTCTTGTCGATGATGATCTTTCCTTCCAGCTCGTATTCACTGCTTCCGATGCCATATTCGGCATACAAAGCAAGTCCGATAGGATTGGCTACGGGATCGAGCAGTTTCAGCTTCCATTCATTCGAGAAACTGATCTCATTTTCAGTCTCGGTGGTTTTCAGTTCTCCTTCGCCTTTTGTTTTGGTTTTTGTCGTCAGGTTAAGGTAAAACGAGGTCTGGAGATTGTTGCCAAGACCGATTTCGAATTCGGTCCGGTTATCCAGTCGTGAGAAATAATCCTTTTTTCCCAGGCGCAATGTGTTCCATACCTCCAGTTCGCGTTGCCCCTTGTTAAGCACGTTGCTTTGGTAGGTATAGGTGAAAATCCTGTCCTGTGCGTGTATGCTATGCGAGATGCAGGTCAGTGAAAAAAGTAATAGAGTTAATGTCCTTAATCTTTTAGTGCACATAATAAATGGTTTTGTTTCAGGCAAAGGAAAGCTAATCTGCTTGCCCGGACAATCACCATTAGTTGGTATTTAGAACATGTCTAATCTATTAGGTTGTTAAGTGAGGCATAAAGAGTTAAACCGGAAATGGACTTTATACCAAGCTTGGCAGTTATGTGCTTGCGGTGTGTGATAACAGTATGGATGCTGATAAATAGCTTTTCTGATATCTCCTTGTTGCTGAGGCCAAGTGCTACCTGTTGCAGTATGTCTGTTTCCCTGGTTGATAGCTGGTTGGAAGAATTTCCAGGTTTCAATTTCAGGGTGAATTGGCTTAGCTTGCTGATAAGTATATTCTGGTTATCGGAGGATGAAAGAACCTCATCGAATACGGTTTCATCATACTGAAGTTGAGTATTGAAATTCAGTCCAATAACCGGAACATTATTTTTTTTGAGGTATTTGCGTTCCCTGCGTATGATTTCTGAATGTTTTGTATCGGCCAGTATGACAAGGCCTTCCTGCAAAGGATATGTCCTGAAGTCAGGGCAAGCGCTTACCATTTCACGAATATCGGTTTTCATGGAGTTAAGCAGGCTTCGAAGGCCGATCTGAACAATGGGCATCTCATGTATGACCAGGAAACTGCTAGATGGCATCGCTCAGACTGTTTTTTTGAAAAAGCTCCAATAATCTGGGAACTAGTATTTTATCTTCAAATCGTGCATGGTCGACTTGTTCCTTCTCAAAATGTGAGAGGGTATGTAAAATAGAATGGAACAACTGCACATCTGCATCAGCAGGTATATGCCTGGTAATTATTAATATAAGGTCGGTTATCTCTGTTTCAACATTGGCATGCTGCCCAAACAGCTTTTTCAGCTGAGAGTATGAGATTTTCGATTTTTTATCCTCCCCAGCTTTGGTCAATAATTCAACAAGTGGAAAAATATTCATTTCCTCGAATTCTATATGCGCCATGAGATTTCCGATATAGGTGTTCAGGTACTTTTCCAGGGTGGTTACCAGTCGGGTATCAGGCAATTTCTCCTTCAACTCCTGCATCAATCCAAGGAGCAGCGGGATAGTCACGCGTTTATGGTACTCGTGTGTCTTAGTGAGAAAATCCGTGAGTAAAGTTAGGTTAATGCTCTCGATAGAAGGAAAGTAATCATGGTTGTGATAGGTATTGAGAACTGCAAGGAAAAAATCGGCATCTATATTGTTTTGCCTGCAAATTTCGCCAACCGTAAATTGACCGATTCCCGAACAGACTCCAAATCTTGAGACTATTGGTAAAAGATCGATATCCTGGCTGATTATACCGCTCAATTGATCATTTTTGTAAATCAGGTTCTGATTTTTCGTATTATTGGTCATATGCTACAATTTCCATTATCTTACGCAAAACAGGAAAAAACGTATCAGAAATTCTAATTCCCTTCCCAGTTTTCCGTGCTCATGCCATATTGCCCCAAAGGCCACAAGAATATGTCCCCGACCATTATTTGGCAAGCATAAAAGCCAAAAGGACGTTTAATATTAATCAGTCGCTGATGTGATCTGTAAATTTTTTAATACGTTGATCTTTAAGTGAGTTATTTACAATTATTCAAATAATTTGTACTAAAAATTAAAAAGTCATTTTTTAATTATTAACTTTGATATAATATAATACCTCAAGGTGTCATTTATGAATTTCAATAAGACAACAGAATATGCATTCCGGATATTGAGTTTTATGGCCCAGGATGAAAACCGGCTGTACACCGTAGATGAGATATTTAAAAAAATACAGATTCCTTATCGCTATTTACGCAAGTTGATGACCAATTTGACGAGAAGTGGTTTCATTTTAAGTATTCAAGGCAAGAATGGGGGATACAAAATATCAAAGAAAACAGAAGATATAAAACTGCTGGAAATTCTTATTGCAGTTGACCCGGCATATCTATCAGGTAAATGTTTTTTTGGATTCGAAAATTGTGCATTCCAAATACCTTGTATCATGCACGATAAGTGGACGGTTCTACGCACCAATATTAATACCATTCTCGCCGGAACCAGCCTGGCTGATATCAAACAATCGAATATTGATCATCTCATATCAAACAATCTTATTCATTCACGCTAAATTTAAAATTATGGTTGATTCACAAGTTGTACTTAACGGTCAGACTTTTGCATATACTTTTTATGCAATTGCCATTATCTCATTGATGCTATGGTTCGGATACAAGATCACCAGATCCGGGAAAAATAATAAAGTTAGTTCTGCATTATTCTACTCATTTGTAACACTTCTAATTGTACTGGGGGTCTCACTTCACATCGTGACTTACAATACAATTCCCTGGGCATCAATGGATTTAAACAGAAAGGAAATCAAGGCGGATAAAGTATTT
>CAYOLQ010000224.1:0-3397 GCA_964404825.1 uncultured Chitinophaga sp. | reverse complement strand
ACCGATCTCCCGGATCAATTATTCAACAAATAACAAACAAATGTATGAAAAAAAAACATTTCACAGACCGGCAATCCAGGTTATTAATTTAAGCGTCTAATAATTATTTAATGTAGGGATAATTCTCTACTCTTCATAAATTCTTTATAAAATTTATTATTATGAAAAAAGCTTTAATGATTTTTGGTTTTCTGTTATCCATTTGTTTGACAAATGCACAGGATACACTTAGTTACACTGATATAGTCCATCGGCTTACTGACATGGAATACCTGGCAACGCCTCCATTGGATGGTGAAAAATCAGGGACTTTTACGAGTTATGACAGGAATGCAAAATACGATTCTTTAACCGACCGGTATATCAATTGGCAGGCAAACGGTGATGGAAGTGGTTTTATCAGAAAAGAAGGAACCAGCATTGTTGCTTTTGAGGCAGATGGGCCGGGTGTGATCTGGAGGGCTTGGTCTGCTTTTGCCAAAAATGGACATATCCGCATTTATATTGATCGTCAGGAAGTTCCCGTTGTGGACAGGCCATTCATTGAGTTCTTTACGGAATTTGCTGAAGCTGGTTCCCGGAAAAACCAGACGTCACGCATGAATTTCCCCAGTCTCGTGAATCAGATCTCCAGAGGACGAAACAGTTGGATCCCGATTCCTTTCAACAAACATTGCAAAATCCTCCTTGACGAAAATTGGGGAGCCTATTATCATTTTACCTATTCGACTTTTTCTAAGGATACCCGTCTTCCTCAGTTTCCGGGAAACTTTGACGTGAATGCCTGCGTAGCTCTTGCTGAGACAGACAGGCAGTTGTACCTCAGGGGAAGGAGCAGGGAATTAAGGGCGGATGAAAAAATACAAACCTATGCTGTTACAGTTCCCGCAAAATCAACTACCACATTGTGTCAGTACCGGCACGCGGGGGCAATCACAAATATGGTAGTAACCCCCTCACTTGTTCAGCTAAAAGAAATTCCGCAAATGTTGCGCGAACTGGCCATCAGAATCAGTTGGGATAAGGAGAAAATTCCCGGTGTCTGGTCTCCGTTGGGCGACTTCTTTGGTACCGCACCGGGGATAAATCCGTATGAAGGCTACCCGCTTGGCATGTCTGAAACGTCGTTTTATTCCCGTTGGTATATGCCATTTGAGAGTGCCCGTCTGGAACTGATCAATGATGGAAATAAACCGCGGAAGGTGAAATTTCAAATTACAACAGCTCCATTAAAAAAACAAGCAGATCAGCTGCTACGCTTCCATGCGAAGTTCCATAACGGATTATTTCTGGAAAAAGTAAAGATGAAAGGCAAAGATATAGAGTGGCCGCTATTACTAACCAAAGGTGAGGGTCGGTTTTGCGGTATAACTTTTACGGTTTTAAACCGATGGCCAAAAATTGATTCAGACCCTGTATATAAAACCAATAGATGGTGGGGAGAGGGAGATGAAAAGTTCTATGTTGATGGGGAGAAATTTCCATCCACTTTCGGAACAGGCAGTGAAGATTATTTCGGACATGCCTGGGCAGCCGATGCACCCTTTCCAATGTATGCCTCTCCGTTTGCCAGCCAGCCTTTCATCGAAATAGATGCGAATGGGTACACTTCTCTTAACCGGTTCCATATTGCCGATAATATACCATTTAAAGAATCTTTTGCTGGTACAATTGAAAAATTTGAGACCAACGGAAAAAACAAGGTGAACTCTTTTTTCGAGTGCGTGGCCTATTGGTATCAGCGTGCCGGCCAGTCTGATGAGTATCCTGAAATACCTTTAAAAGATAGAATGATTAAATAGTTGACTAACCAAACGATCACAGTATGAAAAATATAGTTTTTAAACCTGGGATTATCAAATGCTTCTGTATTATTAGTCTGCTTTTGGGCAACTACTCACGAATAAGTGCCCAGGAACCAACTGGATGCTTAAAAACAACTGCGGATTGAGCGACTGGTCTGTTTTGGTCGATTCTACAAGACCGTTGTGTGTGCCTTTGATGGGAAAAGTGTGGAGAAACCAGCCAACACTGATCGAACACCAGCATTACGGGGCTTCAATGAGTGAAGGTGTCTGGAAAAATGGGGAAAAGCTTCTTGAAGCTTTAGAAAAATATCATGCCTCACACATCAGGATACACTGGTGGCCCGACGAATTTTTATATGGCAACGGGAAGAACCTTCCGGGGAATAAAGAACTGGTCGATGCCATTAACCTCAGGCTGGGATATCGTTTCCAAGTTACCTCATTCCGTTGCCCTGTGAAGATGGAAAAGGGTAAAACGGTTGCTGTAGGCATCAAAATCAGAAATGCCGGAGTTGCACCCTGCTACAAAGGAGGGTATATCACTGTTTCCGTACTGGATATATCAGGAAAAACGATGTGCTCTATGGTTGATACAACAACCAATGTTAAAAACCTGATGCCCGCAGAAAATGCCGGCAGAGCAAAAGAACAGGCTATATCTGTTTCCCTGGATCTTCCCGGGGATATTACTCCGGGAAATTACCGTATTGATTTATCAATCGGCGATAAAAAAGGCAATCCGGTTTATCGTTTACCCTACGATAATGAAATACAGAAACGATATATTATGAACGGGATAAAGATTGAGAATCCGGGTAAATAAACAATTTATCAAGGGGATATGTATACTCACAAACAGATACAGAACCTTGCCGGTGAAGTAAAACGTTGTCGCAAACTGGGATTTTATTACAAAGAAGCGGAGGTGGTGTTCAAAGAAAAGTCAATCAAACTGTTTTTCAGCAAACAAGGCAAAAATGGTAAATGGAAAGTATTCCTGTGTACCAACACAAAGCTATCTTTTATCAGTATGATTGAGATTTACCAAACCCGGTGGACTATTGAGGTTTTTTACAAGGAATCGAGGCAATTGCTTGGATTGGGGAAGTGCCAGTCCAATAGCTTTGAAGCGCAAATCGCCGATGCGACTATTACGATGATCCTACATATTCTACTGACACTGAAGTATCGGATAGAAAATTACGAATCGATGACCGGACTGTTCTCCGAAATAAAAGAAGCAGCAATACAGCAACGACTAAATCAAAGATTATGGGGGTTGTTTATCGAACTCGTGCAAATCATCACCATTGTATTTAATGATATAGACGAGCAGGAGCTTCTTGAAAGAATCTTCAGCAACGATGAAGTGAGTGACAAGGTGGCAAGATTGCTAAGAAATGCCGGATAAACCGACAAAGCGGTAAAATCGAAAATGGAGAACACAAAATACTGAATATCAACAAACAAACAAATGTCCTAAGTTATTAACTGACTGACATTGAAAACAATAAATTCAAGTGCGAAACATTAGTTACTTATTATAAAAACACAGACAATGAAGTTTAAGTTTTTCTTTCTTCTTATTT
>CAYOLQ010000223.1:0-3459 GCA_964404825.1 uncultured Chitinophaga sp. | reverse complement strand
CCAGCAGTTTGCTAAACTGCCGTACGGGAAACTGTACCGGGGGTTCGAATCCCCCCCTCACCGCAGACTCAAACCCGGCATGTAAATGCCGGGTTTGTTATTTTTCCAGGTAGGAAAGCTTGCTTTCCTACCTGGAAAAGTAACAAACCAAATGAGCGAAGCGAATGCGGGTTTGAGTCTGCAAGGCCTCCCACCCGGGGATCATGAAATAATCCCCCACTCCAGACAGGCATAAAGCTGGCTTTCCTCCCTGGAAAAAATAACAAACCAGAATGAGCGAGGCCCTATGCTGAAGCTTCAGCGAAAGCATAAGCGAATGCGGGTTTGAGTCTGCAAGGCCTCCGCCTGAGGCGGAATCATGAAATAATCCCAGAATAGTAGTAATCCATTTACTTACTTTCCAATCTTTTTTTTATCTTTAATCCCTCTTCCTAAAACATATCGTATCAACTAAACTATTAAAAAATGAAATCAATTCTTACCCGTGCCGGCATACTCGCTGTAGTTGCCGCTATGCTAATCTCAATCTCATGCACTCCTGAAGTTAAAGAAGTCCCTGTGAGCGAGCGCCTTGATTGGTGGACCGATGCTAAATTCGGTCTCTTTATTCACTGGGGAGTTTACTCTGTTCCCGCCGGAACATACAATGATAAGAAGATAGATGGAATTGGTGAATGGATAATGTATAACGGAGAGATCCCTGTTGCAACATACAAGGAATACGCAAAAGACTTCAACCCTGTTGAATACGATCCAAAAGCATGGGTTAAAATGGCAAAAGATGCCGGTATGAAATATATAGTAATCACATCCAAACATCATGACGGGTTTGGACTTTTTGATTCAAAAGTTACCGATTGGGATGTTATTGATGCCACACCTTATGGAAAAGATATACTGAAACCACTTGTTAAAGCCGCCAGAAAAGAAGGAATCAGAATAGGATTCTATTATTCCCAGGCTCAGGATTGGACACATAAAGGTGGTGGAGCATATAAAAATAAATGGGATTCAGCTCAGGTAGGAAGCATGGACGATTACATTGACCAGATCGCTGTTCCTCAGGTAAAAGAAATCCTTTCTAACTATGGCGAACTCGACATTTTATGGTGGGATACTCCCCGGGATATGACAAAAGAACGGGCTGAGAAATTCCTTCCAATTCTTGCCGAACATCCGATGCTTATCACCAACAACCGTCTGGGTGGAGGATTTCCCGGAGATTCGGAGACTCCGGAACAATTTATACCTGCAACGGGATTTCCCGGGAGAAACTGGGAAGTGTGCATGACAATGAACGATACCTGGGGTTTCAAATCATATGATGATAACTGGAAGTCAGGAAAAGATCTGATTTTAAAACTTTCAGATATTGTGTCAAAGGGAGGTAATTTCCTTCTGAATGTGGGCCCTACCTCCTTGGGAGAAATTCCTCAAGAAAGTATCGACCGGCTGAAACAGGTTGGCGATTGGATGAGAATAAACTCAGAGGCCATTTATGAAACAAAAGCAAGTCCCTTTCCTTATCTTTCCTGGGGAAAAACCACTCTTAAAGACCAGACACTATACCTGCATGTAACAGACTGGCCTGCCGACGGATTGCTCAAGCTTCCGCTTACGAGTAAGGCAACAAAATCGTATCTTCTGGCCGATAAAAAAACATCCATTGAATTCACTCAGATGGAAAACCATATTGAACTTAAACTGCCATCTGCTGCTCCTGATAGTATCCTTTCCATAGTAGTGCTCGAATTTGAAGGAAGTCCTGAGGTACTCCCCATACCCACACAGGGAAAACCAGGGAGCGCATCATCAGTTGATACAACTTCTTCTGTTGCAAATCTTTTTGACGGTAGCCCGATGAAATTATGGAAAGCCGCTCCCGGAGAAACAAAATCCTGGATTGAGGTAGATTTGGGAGAAGAAGTAAAAGTCGGGAACATATCCTTATCAGAACCATGGCATCCCTGGGATAATCATGGACAGGAATTTCAGCTTCAGGTAAAAAACGAAGAAGAATGGGTAACAGTTATTGAAGGGAAAACAAACGGCACCGGTCATGTTCAGGACTTTTCACCTGTAACCGGAAGGTTTTTCAGATTGAATATTACAGGTGGAAAAGGTGAGGTTCCGGTTATTGGTGAAATGATTCTTAACCGGGCATTTTAATTTCAGTTTTGTATCCTGAAGATCAACATAAAACGGTTTTCATAACAGTTTCACAATTTTAGAACATCAACATTATGAAAGTAATAGCAAAAATAGCCGCAATTTTTTCACCAGGGAGATTAGCGAACCTGTCTGGAATTGCAAGCCTGATTTTGATTTCTGTATCCTGCACTGCAAAACAGGATTCTTCTACCGATCAAAAGGGAGTTGCTGAAGTGAAATTAGAACTGAAATCTGCCAGCCAGTATGTAACGGCAATTAAATCGGGATTAAAAATGAGTCAGGGTGAAAATCTTATGTTCGAAGATTTCTTAACTCCCAGTGAGCATGAGGCAACAATTATGTTAGATCCCAAAAAGACCTTTCAGACAATAGTTGGGATCGGTGGAGCTATTACGGATGCATCTGCAGAGACATTCTACAAGCTTCCTGCAGAAAAGCAGACAGAAATTCTGAAAGCTTATTTTAATCCGGTTGAGGGAATCGGTTACAGTCTTGCAAGGACAAACATTAACTCATGCGATTTTTCGAGCGGTAGCTATGCTTATGCTGAGGCCGGTGATACAGCATTGGCGAATTTCACAATTGAACATGATCTGAAGTTCAAAATTCCTCTGATCCAGGCTGCTATTAAGGAATCCAACAATGATATCCTGTTATATGCTTCTCCCTGGAGTCCTCCGGCATGGATGAAATCAAACAATAACATGCTGCAGGGAGGCAAACTTCTACCCGAATTTTATCAGACCTGGGCAAATTATTATGTCCGGTTTATTCAGGAATATGCGAAAACAGGTATTGAAATATGGGGACTTACCGTTCAGAATGAACCGGCTGCTGTCCAGACATGGGAATCATGCATCTATACTGCTGAAGAAGAAAGGGATTTCGTGAAAAACTACATGGGACCGACATTAGTTAATGCTGGTATGAGTGACGTTAAACTAATGGTTTGGGATCATAACCGTGGTCTCATGTACCAGAGAGCCAAAACAGTTCTTGAAGATCCGGAGGCTGCGAAGTATGTATGGGGTACAGGTTTTCACTGGTACACCGGTGATCACTTTGATAATGTAAGATTGGTAAAAGAAGCTTTCCCCGACAAAAATGTTTTATTTACTGAAGGTTGTACCTATCCGTTTAATTACGACAGCCTTTCAACTTTCAGATCGGGTGAGGTTTACGGAAAATCCATCCTTCTGGATCTGAACAACGGATCCAGCGGATGGACAGACTGGAACATCCTGCTGGATGAAACCGGTGGTCCAAATCATGTGGGTAATAATTGTT
>CAYOLQ010000222.1:0-3485 GCA_964404825.1 uncultured Chitinophaga sp. | reverse complement strand
GGTTATGAAAATTCTGACTTTTCAAGTCAGTAGCTTCAAATAAAATCAGCGTTGTATACTCAGCGTTACCAGAGTTCAAAACCTTAACTAAACGACATTGATATAAATATAATAATGATTATGAAAAAAGGTACTGTAAAGAAAATCGTCTTTGGAATTATTGGAACAATAATTCTTTTTATACTTATAGTTGTTGTGAATTTAGTTTTTTTTGTCGAAAATGAGTCAATTGTATCCAAAGGTCAGCCGATACAAAATTATGGTAATAAAAATTGTGCCCTTTTAGTTGTTGACATCCAAGAAGTCATAACAGGGGGGCTCTCTATCTATCCGAGCCTTCAGGAAAAATCAGAAATTCTAATTCAGAAGATTAACCAAGCGATTGATAGTTTTGAAGTGCACAACTATCCAGTTGTTTATATTCGTAGTGAGATAAATAATCCTTTTATAAATCTGATTAATAGTTCATATGCAAAAGGAAGCCCTGGAGTTCAATATGATAAACGCTTGAAGATTGTTTCAAATATAGAAGTAGTCAAGACAGGTAAGGACTCGTTCAGAAAAACCAATTTAGATGATATACTAAAAAAAAACAAAGTAAATGAATTATATATTGTTGGATTGGATGCTGCAGAATGCGTTAACGCTACGGTAGAAGCATCTCAGAATAGAAGGTATAAAGTAATTATCATTAAAGAAGCTGTTATATCCAAATCCAGAAGTAAGACAGATAGCATGATGGTTTGTTTTCAGGACAAAGGAGTTAAAATTATAAATTTGGACAATTTATATTTGATAAAATGATATAGGCCCGAACCGCTAACAGGACGCTAAATTTAATTGTCGTATTCGTTCAAATAACAAAGTTCACAGCACGCAACAGCGGTGGTGTGGCTCGACAGGAAAACAGCTGCGAATTCGGCAACTAAATTTATTGCCGTCCGTTATAGCGCATTTCTATCCAGGTTTTGTTAATGATTGAAAATTGGTTTAATCATGACGAATAAATTACAAGTTATGAAATTGCGGAGAATTCGATTGCATTTACAACCATTTAGTGTTAACTTTATAAGCACATAAATTATAATCCTAAAATTGAGTGAATATGAGAACATTTCGTCTTCTGGGCGGGATACTTCTCCTGATTTCAGGGATTCTGCATATCGTAGCCTGGTTTAAGGCTCCTGACAGCCCGGGAAGTATTCCTGTTTTTTCATTTGGAGTTATTTACATGCTTGTTGGATTCCTCCTGTTTAACCGAAAAAAATACCCGATTTACCTTGCGATAATTGTACCGTTAATCGGGATGACACTTTCACTATTAAAATTCGGAATACCCGAATTAATTTCTTTGTCTGCCTTGTTTAAGGTCCTGGAAATAATTGCAGTCGTTTGTTGTTGTGTACTATTAATTAAGAGCAAAAAAACTGAATAAATCATAAGCCATGAATAACATTTCAGCCACCATGTTCGGCAAACAACTGGTTTTATACCTGTTGTTGCTGGTTGCCTTATTACCAGATGCTTTTTCACAAAATCAGCCCGGACAAACTGATTTGAATAACTACCCTTTGGTTTCAGTTCGGGGAACTGAAACCCGGTCCTTTTATTCAAAAATACTGGAACAGGAAATGGTGCTTTTCATCAAGATTCCTGCCACTTATAAAACCAATACGCAGAAGGTTTATCCTTGCTATTATGGTACCGATGCAAACCGGTCATTTGCCATGATAGCAGATATGGCAAACTCTTTCGAAGTCCCTGTAATTGTCGAACCTGAAATTTTCGTGGTGGGGATAGGATATAAGATCAGCGATTTGGGCGACTGGGGAGCCTGGAGGACAAGAGATCTGACTCCTACAAATACTCCATCGTCGGATACATACTGGGCGGGTATCTTTTCAAAATTTGCAGGTAGGGAGATTGAAGTTAAGACCGGAGGCGCTGCAAAATTCCTTGAATGTATTGAAAAAGAAGTCTTCCCGTTTATAGAATCAAATTACCGCGTTTCTGCAACGGGCAGGGGGCTGGGCGGTTATTCCTACGGAGGTTTGTTTTCGTTGTATGTTTTATTCAAGCGACCGGAGCTGTTCAGCCTTTACTATGCCGGCAGCCCTTCAATAAGATACGACAAAGGAGTCCTCTACGCGTATGAAAAGGAATATGCCGCCACACACAAAGACCTGAATGCAACGCTTTTCGTGACTGCAGGCGGAGCTGAAGATTCGGTAATGATCGCAAATGTGAACATAATGGCCGCCCAACTAAAGGCAAGGAATTATCCGGGGTTAAAAGTTGAAACCACTGTTTTCCCCGATGAGACGCACATGTCGTGCGTTCCGGCAGGCTGGATGAGAGCATTCAGGGTACTGTATAAAAAATAAAATATCGCAAAATGAAAATACTAAAATTTCTGTTGCTTTTAATGTTCACATGCAGTTCCCTGCAATTGATATCGCAGGGAAATCCGGTTAGCATCGATTTAAGGAGCAACGGTGTTAAACTGGATGCGAAATTCTACGCTGCCGATAAAATAAATTCAGCACCGACAGCGATCCTGTTACATGGATTTCCCGGGAACGCCGATAGTCCTTACGGTTTAGCCGAAAGACTGAACAAAAACGGGATAAATATCCTGGTTTTTAATTATGAGGGAAGTTTTAACAGCGAAGGTATTTTCAGCTGGGAAAATTGTATGACTGATGTTGGTGCTGCCATTTCTTTCCTGAAACAGATGAAAACCACTGAACAGTCAGCCATTGACACTTCAAATATCACGGTTTGCGGCTGTAGTTTGGGAGCAGCAATTGCTCTTTCGGCGTCTGTTCATAATCCAGAAATACACAGCGTGATTGCAGTTGTCGGGGGGAATGACTTGTCAATTTATCTGAAAAAAATGAAGAACGATCCTGCATTCCGGGGTGTTTTGGAAGAAAGAATTGCCAAATCAGGAGCATCTGGTATCAGAGGTGATTCGGCTTATATTCATAATTACTTCGATAAAATTATTCCCAAATATGAATATTTCGACCTGATAAAAAATGCAGACAGATTGAAAAACAGGCAAATCTTCTTCATTACTGCATGGCTCGATTCGCTAGTGCCAATGGAGGAGTTTATTATTCCGACCTACAGGCATCTGAAGAAACTTAATCCAGATGGAGTTTCTATTAAAGCTATCGAAACAGACCATTCTTTTACCAAATCCCGGGATATTTTGGCCAATGTCATAACGGAATGGATAAAAAGCAAATTACCACCAATTAGTATGGACTCTGCTGACTTCTTGCCCTAACAAATCCATGGTTGACAATATCTCCCCCGGTAAAAGCCTTTCACTTCATCCAATCCCTGCGGCATCTAATATTAAACGATTTTGATATTCTTCGGATGTTGCAATGATGAGCTTGCTTATCCTCGTTCTAAAGCCCATATGCCAGCTCCGCTTTTCATTTCGTCAAATGTCCACCGGACATTTGGTTTTG
>CAYOLQ010000221.1:0-3488 GCA_964404825.1 uncultured Chitinophaga sp. | reverse complement strand
TATTATCCCCGGAGTGTCCCTCCACATAAATGAATTCCTGAGTGCTTCCAAAAACAGGAGTTCTGAGAATGGCATTTTCAATATTTCCCTTTTCGTTGCGGGCAGGAACCACGATGCTTACTGAAAAAGCTTTGCTCATTTCCTCTTTTGGCCGGGCAACAATAAAACGACTGAGACACAGATGATTTATCAGGGGAAGGTTTCCAAGGAATGTATTAAAAATCAAATTCAGCACCGGAACATATTTCGGAAGCAGGAGCTTTTTTTCGGTTTTAATGGTTTCAAAATCGGCCAGAGCAAGCAGGGCTTCAATATCCTTTATTGTGAGCCAGCTTTGCAGCGGTTGTTTCTTTTTCAATCCAAGCCACTCCCCCATTTTTAAAACCGGTTCCCACAGGAAATTGTAATAGGAAATAATGATCCGTGTTCGTGAATGACATAGCGTTTTAACATTCTTTAGGGCTAACTGAATATCCCACAAAGAACCAATCAGGTCGGAAATGATGATATAATCAAAAGTGTCAGATAACTTCAGCTCTTCAATATCGTCTATGAAAAAACTGAGATTGGGGAAGCGGCTTTTTGCAATTTCAATCATGTTTTCAGAATAATCGATTCCCACGCCCACTGAAGGTTTTACAGCGTTCAGCAGGTCTCCTGTACCGCAACCGATTTCGAGAACCTTAGCGTTTTCGGGAATTACAAATGAATAGTATTTCTCGAGGGATCTCTGAAAAAATGAATTCCGTCTTTTCCATTTTAATCTGTCTGATGCTGCACTGTTATAATAATCAATCAGGTCTTTTTTGTTCATTTCAATTTGATAAAAAAATTATTTTCCGGTTAAGGATGATTGTAAAAAAACATAGGGTTCATCGGGTAATTTAAAGTAATCCTCATTCAGACTTGAGTAATTCCAATATATCCAAAAAGGAACACAAAGATAAACATCCTTTGATAGGATATCGAAATCTTTTAATTGCGAGGGATCATCAATCAGGTAAAGCGTTTTTGCATGTTCCGGTCCTTTTAAAGAACTTAAAAGCAATGTTTCATTGGCATACGACCAGGTTGAAGAAAGCCTGTCCTGATTCAGGTACTTTTTTTCAATAATTACTTTCGATGATTGTGTTGTTTCTGTTGAAACTTCGATAATTTCTTTCATATAATTCAACCGATCCCCATAAATAACCGTTGCCCTGTGAAATCCGGCCAATCCGGCTATTAGAACAACAGTAAAAAGAACAGGTCGGAAAAATCCGGTTTTGAAGTCATGCGACAAAACATCATGCACAAACGGTACAGCAATAAAAAACCATAAAGGAATCAGGTTTTTTTCCATTCCCACATCCGAATCGCCCGGAGAAAATACTACCATCAGAAGGACGAAAAAACCTATAGTAGCAAGGCTTGTATATGCAAGCTTCAGATACTCTCCTTTCCATAAATAAAACACAGAAGTAATACCCAAAAGAACAATTGGCAGGATATAAACTCCCTTCAGAACAAATTTTAAAAAGAAATGCACACTGTTGGTATGTCTGAAATCTGCGAGGATGGCAAAGAGGTTTTTAAACGGACTCATCTGCTGGCCCTCGTATGAATTTTCGTCGACAGAAAGGAATTTCAGACCATAGACCGCAACTACCAGCGCAAACAAGATATAAACCGCTTTGTTTGTATAAAGCTTCTTATCCAGAATCTGGAAGAAAAGGATGAACAACACCGGAAACAAGGTTGATGGATGACTGAACAAACATAACAGAACTATACCGGCAGCAACAATAATAAGCAGTGCTTTTTTTAAGGGAGTGAACATCTGCTGATTTGTAAAATAGTATTCGAGAAAAGCATAAAACAACACGGTACTCATCATTCCCAGCTGAAGCTCGGTAATGGGATAGAGAGAGCAATCGCTGATCCCCAGAAATAATACAAATGTAGCTGCAAGGCCTGCTTTAAGACTTGAAAACCCGTACAAACAAAGGAGAAAAATAAGATAATAAACGAGAATAAAGGACAGGGAATAAGCAAGCATAACTGCTTTCAGACTTGCACCTGCCTTAATAAAAACAAGGGGCAGAATCTGGGTCAGAAATGCCGAATACCGTCCCGCTTCGATATTAAACTTTTCAAAGTTCAGCAGTTTGAAGGTGTAAAAAGAACCATCGGCATAGAGCACCCTTTCGGTAAAGTGCCAGGCTGCAAAAACAAACATGAAAAGAAAAAATGCGTGGGCAAGGGTTTTTGTGATTTTTATTTCGTTCATGGAAATGAGTTTACCTGATTTGCAGATTTGAGATTATGGCATATAGATCCCTCGAAAAAAAGATGAAGATTATCTTAAGAGTTGATTTTTGTTAACGAACTTAATATACCGGTTCAATCCATTCATCTTTTTCATGGTATTTTCCTTCACAAGCCCAGAGGATTCCACGTTTCTGGATTTCATATGCCTGAGGCACGTCGAAATCGGCCATAACATGTCCGAGGGAGGAATAGAAAACCCTGCCTTTCCCGAAATATTTCTTCCATACCACCGGAACAACGCATCCGTCGATCCATGATGAATGCTCCCCGCTGAATGTGGTAGTTGCCAGCACTTTCACATTGGGATCAACATGCATATAGTATTGTTCCGAGTGCATGTTAAAATCGTCTAGTCCTTTGGTTATTGGGTCTTTATGATTGGTAATATTTACGCGGTAATCAATCACTCCTCCCGGATGCGCTACCCACTGACCGCCCACCATAAACTGATAATTTACATTTTCCCTGAATGAATCTCCTATTCCTCCGTGCCAGCCGGCTAATCCCGTTCCGTTCTCAATGGCTTTGAGTAAAGCCTTTTCCTGATCACCGGTAATTTTCCCCATTGTCCAGATCTGAACAATCAGATCGAGAGAATCCATCATTCCGGCATCCAGATAAGCATCGAGAGTATCATAAACAATAACCTCAGCACCTTCGGAACGCATCCAGGGTACAAAACGATCAACCGATTGTTTTGGCTCATGTCCGTCCCACCCTCCATATACAAACAGAACTTTTTTTCCTTTTAAGGAAGGAGCCGGCGACTTTGAACGACCACCAGCCATAAGGGTTCCGGGGAGTATAAACGCTCCTGCACCAGCGGTGAGTGCAAGTTTTACAAATTGTCTTCGGGAATGATTATCAGGCATAGTTCAGGTTTGTTTAAAATGTAATGCAACTTCGCAAAAAAAAAGAAATATTCCTATTGAGTTGTGTTTAGAAATTTTAATTTTTTGATTGGTAGTTTTTGTAATTTATCCATACGATGTCATTTTGGATTTCTTGTAAACAGTTAATTCTTTTAATCACTTAATTCTATTTATTAAACTTTGTGAACTTTGTGTTTTTCTCTTTGTGTACTCAGTGGTAAAAAAGTTTAACCACCAAGGGCACAAGGTTCTCACAAAGGACACAAAGAATCTGATTAAAACCTTATATTTGAAAAAATAACTACT
>CAYOLQ010000220.1:0-3503 GCA_964404825.1 uncultured Chitinophaga sp. | reverse complement strand
CGGAAGCTGGTAAAACAGGCATTGAATTTTTTGTCAGGTATAAATCCGTGTATATTAAATATTGAACATAAAAAATATTGGTCATCAAGATTTAAGGGCAAATAATTTATATACTAATTTAATACAACTAAAATGGCAAAAGAACACATGCTTAAAAACAAAGTCGCAATTGTGACTGGAGGAGGTGCCGGTATTGGTTACGCGGTGGCCACTGAATTTGCAATAGAAGGAGCAAAAGTAGTTATTGGTGAACTTCGGCCTGAAAAAGGCAAAGCTGCTGCGGAAGAGATCCGAAAAGCTACTAATGGCGAAGTTATCTTCATTCAGTGCGATGTTAGCAAAGAAGAAGATGTGCTGAACCTCGTTGCTAAAACAATCGAGCACTTTGGGAGAATCGATATTTTAGTTAATAATGCTGCTAAAATTTTGCAAAGGCCTGTCATAGAAATGACTACAGAAGAATATGAGTCTGTAATGAGGAACAACGCAACCAGTGTAGTGATGTGCTGTCGCGAAGTCGCAAAGCAAATGATCAAACAAGGTAACGGGGGAAAGATCGCCAATTTTTCGAGCATCCATGCCATGATAAGTGAGCCAAATTGTTCAGCTTACACTGCAGCAAAGGGTGCTATCGAAGCATTCAGCCGTACACTGGCTACTGAGCTCGCCCGATATAAAATAAACGTAAACTGCATAGAACCAGGGGCTACTTACAGCGAATTGACCACTCCCATGTACACCAAATCTGTAGTCGACGCACTTTTCAAACGGGTTCCCATGAAAGAAATAGCCAAGCCGGAGTGGATTGCAAGAGGCGTGGTTTTCCTGGTGAGCGATGACAGCAGGTATATGACTGGTGAAGTCCTTGTTATGGATGGTGGATACCGGATGGATGGTTCTTTGCCTGATGCCTCTTATTGGGAAGAATAAATTTTAATATTCAGTTGAAGATGATAATTTATTTTAGTTAAAATCTGTGGAAACTTCTATTCTATTCGGAATCCTTATTACCGGAGTATCGGGGCTCATCATGGGGGTGAGTCCCGGTCCCCTGAAATTTTTGAAACAGTTCAAATATGAGCAATTCGGATTTATTTCTATGCTCGTGGCACTGCTAATCATCCCATGGACGATTACGCTTATTTTGTGCCCCGATATTTTTACAATTATTTCGGAAATTGATAAGGGGATACTTCTAAATGCTAATCTCTTTTCGCTGTGCTGGGGAATAGCTCAAATTTTGGCAATGCTTTGTTTTATAAGACTTGGCGTAAGCCTGACTTATGGAATCCTATGTGCGATTGGTGCAAGTGTTGGGGTGATTACCCCAATGATATTTAAAGCATCTGGCATCTTCTCCAAAGCTCCATCTTTGATATCTCCAGCCGGATTAACAATCCTATTCGGAGTGGTCGTTATGATAATAGGGGTATATTTCAGCGCTGTTGCCGGTCTAAAGCGGGAAAAATTAACCCGGGAACAGGGTATTGAGAAAAAAACAGGCTCTGTTGCCATTGGTTTAATTATGGTTGTTCTTGCCGGGTTCCTGTCCACCGGTTGGGGTTTTGCATTTACCTATAGTCAGGATTCCATCTTTGAGGCCATGGCTTCTCATGGTGTACCGGACTTCACGGCAAAAATAGCGCTATGGGCGATCGTTTTATTTGGTGCAGCACTGATCAATATCCTTTATCCCGCCTATCTTCTTACAAAGAACAAATCATGGCCTATTATTCCTAAAAACGCTAAAGATATTTTTCTTTCTGCAGTTTATGGCTTGCTTTTTTTCACACCCAGTGTCCTTTTGGGCAAAGGGATGTTGTTGCTCGGCGCGCTCGGCGCCTCTGTCGGATGGGGGATCAATCAGGGCCTTATTATCATTGGTGGTCAAATCCTTGGCTTTTCAACCGGAGAATGGAAGGGTGTCAGGGGTAAACCCAGAAGATACATATACACTGCCATTACGATTCTTATTATATCCATGATAATTCTTGCAATCGGCAATATGCTTTCCTAAGCTATTATAAATCTAAAAAGAATTAATTATGAGGATAGATTCAGAACGCATCAACAGAAATATTTCAGGGATGAACAAAAAAGGGCTGGATGCCTTGATTTGTCGTTTACCTGAAAATGTTCTCTTTCTTTCAGGATGGTGGCCTCTGACAGGTACAAGTTGGGTGATATCAACAGCTGATGGACAAACACACTTAATACTTCCCAGGTGTGAGGCAATCGAGGCACAGGCTGATGGCATTACCGATTTTTCCACATTCGAATGGGCACATTTGGATACTAATCCGCTCGAAGAAATAAAAAGAATCATCCAACATGTTGCAAAAGAATTTGGTGTTGAAAAGGGGCATATCGGGATAGAAGAAAATTTTGAATGTATAGCTCCCCCACTCAACATTGGCGAACCTTCTGTCCCGGGATGGTGGTCTAAGCAACTGCTTATGGAAATTCTCCCAAATGCGAAGTTTTCAAATGCTACTGATCTTTTGAATGAATTAAGATCGTTAAAGACTCCATCTGAAATTGAGAAACTTCGTATTGCAAATGAAATCGCAGGTTTTGGACTCGAAACTTTTAGGGCCAATGTTAAACCAGGCATCTCGGAAATCGAGCTTCTTGCATTGGTTAATGGTGCGATAGCCGTTAAAGGGAGCGGATACAAAGGGATAAAATCAGCTCGCGGATTCGCTCAGGTATCATCCGGCCAAGGAACGGAATATTCATGGAGACCCTGCCTGATTACATCCAACCGAATATTGCAAAGCGGAGATATTGCTTTACTTGAATTAGCTGTGGTTGCAGATGGTTTTTGGGCTGACAATACAAGGGTAGTAGTAGCAGGCGGACCTGATAAAAAACAGCAGGAAATATATGCGGTAGTTCGTAAAGCCCAATTGGCCGCAAATGAGGCTATTAAACCTGGGATAAAAATGTCGGAAGTCGATAAAGCTGCGCGCGATGTTATCAATGAAGCCGGATATGGCAAATATTTTATTCATATTACATGGCATGGTGTTGGATGGAAATACCATGAATTCCCTCCTTTACTTGCTCCGGGAAACGAAGCCTTACTTCAGGAAGGGATGGTAACCTCGGTCGAACCCGGTATTTATATCCCCGGTTTTGGCGGATTCAGGGTTGAGGATAATGTCGCCGTCACAAAAGATGGAATTTCGGAATTAAGTACCTTTAACAAAGATCTATAAGAATGGAAAATGGAATATTGGAGAAGATGTTTTCTTTGTAAAACAGGCATTGAATTTTTTGTCAGGTATAAATCGTGTATATTAAATATTGAACATAAAAAATATTGGTCATGAAAATTTTTGCAGTTGGAATGAATTATAAAGCCCACATTCAAGAACTGGCCGACCAGATTCCTACAGAACCGGTAATTTTCATGAAACCAGCCACTGCCTTATTGCCAAATGGTGAGACTTTTTTTATTCCGGAATTCTCCGGCGAAATACATTATGAAACGGAGCTGG
>CAYOLQ010000219.1:0-3620 GCA_964404825.1 uncultured Chitinophaga sp. | reverse complement strand
TGATTATTTTCATTCGTTCCCAAACCAGACGCATGGCAGAAATAATTTCCTCTTCTTCAACTCTGATTATTCTGTGAACAAGTTTCTGAATGATGGGGAAAGTGATCTCTCCCAGAGATGTTTTAAGCCCGTCAGCAATGGTGTTGGGATTTACAGAAGGCTGAATTTTTCCGGTTTCGAGGGATCTGTAAGCATCATCTGCACCAAACGGTTCACAGCCAATAACTTTGCAATCCGGACTCAGATGCCAGGCCGATATTGCTGTTCCTGAAAGTAGTCCGCCTCCTCCAACGGGCGAGAGTAAAAAGTCAAGATCGGAAGTTTCAATAAAGAGTTCGAGGGCAGCAGTAGAATTGCCCAGAACAACGTTAATATCGTTGTATGGATGAATAAAATGTGCGTATGTACGTTTAACTACCTCATCTAGTGTTTTCTCACGGGCAATAAGAGTTGGTTCGCATTCAATGATTTCTGCACCATATCCTCGTACAGCATTTTTCTTAACCTCAGGGGAATTGGATGGCATTACAATGTATGCCCGGATGCCGAGTATTTTTGCTGAAAGACTCAAAGCCTGTGCAAAATTTCCTGAGGAGTGAGTAGCAACGCCCCTTTTTCTTTCCGACTCACTTATTTGCAGAATGGCATTCATGGCTCCCCGCATTTTGAAAGCTCCCATTCGTTGAAAATTCTCACATTTAAAATGCAAATCTGCACCGCTTAGCTGATTCAGATAGCTTGAATGCAGAACAGGTGTTCTGTGAATATACGGATTAACCCTTTCCGCAGCAAGTCTGATGTCGTCAAAAGAAGGGAGGTTATGAGTCATATTGATTAAAAAGTATACCTGACAGAAAGTGCAAGTTCATCGCCCCAGAATCCTGTATACCCGATAAGGTTGAATCCCGGTTTCCAGTCTAAT
Organism: uncultured Chitinophaga sp.; assembly: GCA_964404825.1. GTDB lineage: Bacteria > Bacteroidota > Bacteroidia > Bacteroidales > JACJXF01. Next base: position 2,698 of record CAYOLQ010000219.1, on the reverse strand, counting down.
GAAAAATTAAAAGGATAGTCCGGGAGTATATACTCCAGCCCGAGAATTCCGTCAACACCAATAACTATGTGGCTTACATTATCGTTAAACCATGTGTTATTGAATGAGCCAATATGCCCGCCTCCCCCGTAATAGAAATATAAACCATCGGTATCAAATGCGGAGAGATGTCTTTCAAATAATCCTGTAATGTTAAATCCTCCCCAGCGCGTGGAAAGAATCCCTTCAACTGCATCATTTGACGAAATGAAGTGTTTAAAAGTCACCCCATTGGAAAGTCCGAATCTGAATCCTATTGCGTTTTCATAATCCTGGGCTTTGGAAACACTATATATTGATAGACTAAGGAAGATAAAAACCACGAGTTTTTTCATAGACTCCTATTTTTTGAATATGGAAGCACAGTTTCTTCTTGGCCTTTTCTGCCATGCTTTCTTATGATAGTTATAGCTGGCAATCAGAGGCAATACTGAAGTAGCTTCAGCATATACCATTTGTTCATGTACCGTTTCAACTTTACCCCATGAAGCGGCTTCTTTGAGTGTGGAACTTGAACAAGCTCCGTCACGTACGTCTGCCACAGTTATTTGTACTGCATACTGGTGCATAGGTACTTCAAAACCTAATATTTCAGCACATACAACGGTATCCTGTGCAAAATTTTTAGGAACGCCTCCGCCAATCATAAATAAGCCTGTTGTTTTTGCAGCAAGTTTTACCTTGGTTAATTCAAGAAAATCTTTAACTGAATCAATGGATACATGACTCTCCGGATTATCCCACTGATGCTTAACAAGACCGAATCCTGCGCTGCTGTCGCTGAAAGCCGGGCAGAAAATTGGAACATTATGTTCGTATGCAAGTTGGATCAATGAATCCTTTTTCTTTGCGTTTTTCACAAGATATTTACCCATCTCATGAATGAATTCGCGTGATGAATAGGGTCTGTGCTCCAATGAATCTGCAATTTTCAGAATCGTCTGGTCGCAGTTCTGTAATTCTTCTTCATCAATATACGTATCGTAAATACGGTCAATATAGAGACTACGAAGGATTTTATCATCCACAAACTGCGATCCTCTGTAATGCTTATACCCCAGGGCTTCGAAAAAGTCCATATCTACAATACTTGCACCGGTTGCCACAATACAATCAATCATATTGTATTTGATCATATCTGAATACACCTGCATACAACCGCCTGCGCTTGTGCTGCCTGCCAGTGTAAGCATAATGGTGCAATCTTTATCAGATATCATCCTATCCAGGATATCGGCTGCATTCGCTGTGTCACGGGATGTGAAAGACATATCCCTCATAGAGTTGATAATGGGAGTAGAGTCGAAAGACGCAATGTCAATATGTTTTATCAGGTCTTTTAAAAGATCAGATTTTTTCATTTCTTTAAAATTTTATGGGAGCCCAAAATTACTGATATATTTTACAGTTTCAAATGAAAAGTAAAATAACAAACCTAATTTTCAAAATAACACTCAATTATATATTTGTCATTTCATATATTTGATCCTGTAAATACTCCAGAATGATGCCTTTCGGAGCTGTTTTTATGCTGTGAGCAAATTTAATAAGGTTTTATTCGTCCTCAGAGATTTACACTAAAACTATACTATGAAATTTTTTTTATCTCACCTTGCCCGAATATTCCTGCTTTTTTTTCTGATCCCGTCTTCCGGATTACATTCTCAGGAGCAGACATCCGGCTCCATGAAGGAATATTTTGCAAATCCGGTTGTTGAAGATGGGAAGAGAAATATAATATTGCAAAACCGATGCGGGAACAGGCTTACCCTGCTCATGTATGAGGATAAAACAAATCTTGAATTTGTTTACAAACCAAATGCCTTCAGAAGAAAAGACTATAAGGCCCGGAATTTCTCCAACCGCGATAATTTTACTCTTCTCTTCAAAGAAGTAAAATGGCCGATGATACATTCAGGCAATATTGTGGGTTTTAATTATGATCCCTTTTTCACACAACTTGAAATGAAAAACCAATGGGATGCTAAAAATGTCATTTCCATATTAAATATTGCTGAAGAAAACGCATTTGCTGTTGCTGCTGAAACTCCATTACTTATTGCAATCAGACCGCATAAGGCCTTTGTTGTGAAAGATGGCTTGCTAACCGAAAAGTTCGTTGACAGGGGAGAGGAGATAGTTTCGTTCGTTGCTTTCGAGAGTTTTGTTCAGAACCGGTTCAGGATATTGCAGGATGGCACGTGTGTGATTCAGATTTTCGAAAATGAAGTGGTTTTCTTTGGAGGCACTAGGTCGACTTAAAAACAAATCCTTAAATGAATTGGTAAAACAAAACGAATCGGATCTCGCACCTAAAATGAATCAGGGAAGGGTATACTATTCAAACCCTGATTTCCAAAAAGTTATAGATATAAATCACCGTGTTGCCTTCTCCGGTATGGACGAAGGTGGTGCATGCTTTGGCGCACTTAACCGGATTTATTATCTGATATGGGTTCGCGATGGCTCTATGACCAGCTCTTTGATGGCCAGAGCAGGAAATCCGGAGTTTATAAAAATATGGACACGGTTTCTGCTTAATAATCCATCTGTTGTTCGGCCGGATGATAATGCTGCTTATTCCGAATTTCTGCAGATTGTTGGTTCCAGATGGACACGGAGTGAAGACGATGGTATGTTTTATGCAGCCTTATCCTTG
>CAYOLQ010000218.1:0-3661 GCA_964404825.1 uncultured Chitinophaga sp. | reverse complement strand
AACACCAATGAATTAAACACTTTGTGAATAAAAAAAGTAAATGCCTGTCCGGCATTAGGACAATAGAAATAAGGGTATGGCATTGATAAACACGAATATACTATAATTTATTTGCATCAAATCAAAATTTTATAACCGGACAACAATGAAATAGTCTGATGAAAAACACCAAACTTGTAATCATATTTTTAGCCATCCTTACCGCAGGATGCAAAAATAAGGATCAATGGTTTCCATTTAATCCCATTGAGTCCGCGGGAGTTTCAGTCATCGACCAGAGTCACTGGCTCGAGACTCCAGCCGGCAAACATGGGTATCTTAAAATGGATCAGGATCACTTCAGCTTTGCAGACGGGACGCCCATAAAATTCTGGGGAGTGAATATCTGCAGTGAAAAACCATATGTAGATGAACAAGTGGCTGATGCATGGGTAAATAACCTGAAAACTTACGGAGTTAATGCTGTCCGTTTTCATAAATTCACCTCACATGCCCTTACCGGAAATACTTCGGTGGATTTGGATTCTGCCATGATGACAAATTTCGATTATTTCCACCATCAGCTGAAAGAGGCGGGGATCTATTATGGATGGTCACCCGTTTATGGGCACAAACCCATGCCCGGTGATAGTGCCCGTCTTATAAACTATTCAGAAGTAATGAACTCCGGTTTAACAGAACATCTGAAAGCAACAACCATTGGGCTTGTTAACTTTGCTGAAGATCTGCAGGATCTTCAGATGGAGCTGATTGTGAATTTACTGAACCGCACGAATTCTTTATCAGGCAAGAAATATGCCGATGATCCCGCCCTGATATTTGTAGAAATTCAGAATGAAGATAATATCTACTTTGCAACCATGCAGAAGGTTTTGGAAACATGTCCGACCTACCGCTCCATTCTGGCAAACCGCTTTTCTGATTGGCTGCTTCGCAAGTACGGCACGCATGATAAACTAATTGCATCATGGGGGGAGGAGAATTTTAATTTCGCACGGGAATTCTCAAAAGATTCCGCACAATGGCACCTCAGTAAAAGAAACATTTGCCCTATTGCAAATCACGGAGTTTTCGATTATGAGTACAAAAAATCAGTTGAAACAAGCCTCAGCATGCCGGTATATCTGCTGGATATGCTTTCATTCCTCTATATACAACAGCAGAATTTTTACGATAAAGCCGTAAGCATGATCCGTGCTACCGGCTACAAAGGAGCAGTTGTTGCTTCATGCTGGCAGGCCGGAAGCGGGGTAAGTCATTTTTATAATCTGTACAACGATTTTCAAACAGGAATAATCGACCGGCATAATTATTCAGGAGGAGGAACCGGTCATCGTCTCAAAGAAGGAAAAGTCAATAATGAATCCATGCTTCAGATTCCTGGATCAGGATTGCTTAGCACCGGACTTCAGAAAGTTAAGGGTCGACCCTTTGTCTTCTCTGAATGGATGAGCCTTTCACCAAATGAATGGACGGCAGAAGCAGTTCCCATAATTGCTGCCTACGGAATGGGACTTCAGGGTTGGGATGGCTCCTTTGCATTTGCTTCCAACGATACCGGATTCTCCAATACGGTTCAGTCGCGAAATCATGGGGTATATAACGTTGAATCTCCCTTGCACATGGGATTATATCCTGCTATTGCCAATATGATTTACCGTAATGATATCAGTGAAGGAAATGAAATAGGAGCACGTAATGTGAATATTTCCTCCCTTGAAAAAGGGAATATCGGGTTCGTTGAATTGTCCGACCAGTCAGGTGATCAGAAAAGTTTCAGATCAACCATTCCTTCTGAGGCGCTTGCCATTGGCAAATTTCCTGTTGTTTTTACTCCGGAGTTTGCCCAAACTGTGAAACCGGATTTAACCCAATGGATGGATACAATTCAGCACATTCTTAAAGCAACAAACGGACAACTGGAATGGCATTATGGTGAAAAGGCCTGGTTCACTATTAATACTCCGGGAACTGCAGGTTTCGTGGGATTTCTGCCTGAAGAACCGGTAACTTTCGGAAATATTACAATTTCGTCTTCAAATAAATTTGCGGTAATTCTGGTAAGTTGTCTTGATCCCCAAAAAACAATACTTACAGCCGATCAATTACTGATAACCACCATTGCCAGAGCAAAAAATACCGGAATGGAATATAATGAAGATCATTCTGAACTTCTTGCTGTCGGAGATGCCCCCCTGCTCCTCGAACCGGTAAATCTCACACTTACCATTAAGGGTAAAGGAAAGCCGCAGATCACCATTCTTGATCATTTAGGGAAGAAAAAATCTGAAACCATCAAACCAAGAGGAGAACGGGCAATTCTGAATGGGGGTAAAACAAATTCAATTTATTATCTTTACGAATACTAAACCCTTTTCTCAATGAAATCTTTGTATTTCCTCATCTTTCTGGCAATGGGAATTACCATTTCCAGCTGTACTGCTCCTACTGACAAAGGTTCGAAAAGTGTCGTCCTTATGGACTCGGATGCAAATAACGAGCTGGATGATCAGCATGCTCTGGCCTACCTGTTTTTTAACGGAAACACATTTGAAGTTGCCGGGGTAACTGTAAATACAACGTTTAATGGTGGAGGCATTGATGACCAGTATACTGAAGCAAAAAGAGTAATGCAACTATGTAATGTCTTCGAAAAGATTCCTCTTTTCAAGGGTGCAAACGGCTCATTTATGGAAATCCGTCCATTCTTAAATCAGGATCAGTTTGACGGCCATGAAGCAGTGAATTTTATTATAGCACAGGCACATAAAGAAAGAAAAGGGAAACTCATATTACTTCCGGTAGGCAAACTTACAAACATTGCGCTTGCCCTGGAGAAAGACAGTTCCATTGCCTCAAAAATAAGAATAGTATGGCTGGGCTCAAATTATCCGAATAAAGGTGAGTACAACCTGGAAAACGACATGGATGCAGTAAATTTTGTACTTTCCAAAGATGTGCCTTTTGAGATGGTCACTGTAAGATCCGGAGAAAACTCAGGTTCGGGTCACGTGAGTGTGGGCAGGGAGTTTATTACCTCAACAATGCCCGGACTTGGTCCTGTTGTTAATCCTGTTGAAGGCAGACATGGTGGAAGTTTTTCAAACTTTGGAGACTATTCAGTTAATCTTTTTGAACATTGCGATTATTATGGGGATCCTCCTTCACGTTCCCTGTTTGATATGGTGGCTGTGGCAGTATTAAAAAATCCGGCATTTGGTAAATCAGTAAGAATCCCAGCCCCGGTATTGTCAAATGGCGAATGGGTGGAGCAAGCTGATAACAAAAGAATGATAACTATTTGGGAGAATTTCGATAAGGATGCAATTCTAAACGATTTTCAAAACAGCATGAAAAACTTTGTTATCACAAACAAAGAAAAATAGCATTTTGCAAAAATTCAGATGAATTAAATAAAATATCATACCTGTTTGGTTCAGTCAAAACCTATTTTTGATAAAAACAAAACTAAGTTGGTAAACAGGATCCTGGGAGGAGTTGCAATATTATCACTGGCAGGCGCTCAGACAAACGTCTATGCCAGTCCCGTTGAAAAAACTCAACCTGCTCCGAACATTATCTTCATTCTTGTTGATGACATGGGTTGGAAGGATCTGGGATGCTACGGAAATCCCTTTAACGAAACTCCAAATATTGACAA
>CAYOLQ010000217.1:0-3705 GCA_964404825.1 uncultured Chitinophaga sp. | reverse complement strand
GAAGCAGATGTTGAGTTAAACGAAAGCACCACCGATGCTGAGTCGCCTGAAACAGACTGGAAAGTAATGGTATTTACTGCACTGGATCCAGATATTTTAGGAATGGTTACCTGCTCGTTATAAGTTCCGTTGGCAACATTGAATACTACAGGTCCGTTTATTCCCTGCGAAACAAGATCACTGATTGCGGTAGCAAAACTGGTATAATTTCCACCGGATGGGTTAATTGTTTTAGTACCTGATAACTGTCCGAAAGTACTGACTCCCATAAATCCCGATAAACCAATAGCTAAAAAAAGATTTCTGATTTTTGTTTTAATGCGGATAACTGATTCCATACCCTTTGATTATTTAATTAAAAATTACCGCAATTTACATAATATTATATTTTCGCATCTTTTATTCTTATTAATTTTTATCAAATCAGATATTTACGAAATGAAAGTCAGGAATAAATACATGAAACAAGCATAATTCAATAAGATGTCATGAAATTTCATCGACGAAAATCCCATTATATTTGATGATTTGATGAAGATTTTTCCGGAATTCACATTATTTAATGAATCGGGTAATTGAAGAAATAAAATTACCCTGCCCAACCCTCCCGGTCGAGATTCCGGTAATTAATAGCTTCTGCGAGGTGGTGGGTTTGGATATTCTCGGACTGATCCAGATCGGCAATTGTTCTGGAAACTTTCAGGATTCTATCGTAAGCTCTGGCTGATAAACCCAGTTTTTCCATAGCATTCCGAAGCAAAGTCTGGCCCTCATCGTTAACTTTGCAAAACCTTCGGATAAGCCGGCTACCCATTTGTGCATTCGAATACATTCCATTTGAATCTGAAAAACGTTTTTCCTGAAATTCTCTGGCAATTAGCACCCGATCCCTGATTGTGGAACTCTTCTCCGATTCCCGCAGTTCAGAAAGTTGTCTGAACGGAACCGGTACAACTTCAATATGAATATCAATCCGATCCAGAAGCGGACCGGAGATTTTTGTCAGGTATTTCTTAACAATTCCAGGCCCGCAGACACATTCTTTTTCGGGGTGATTGTAATACCCGCAAGGACAGGGATTCATACTTGCAATCAAAGTAAAATTGGCAGGGAATTCTATACTGAATCTGGCACGGGAAACGGTAATTACCCGATCCTCGAGTGGTTGTCTCATCACTTCCAGAACATTTCTTTTAAATTCCGGTAATTCATCCAGAAATAAAACCCCATTATGTGCGAGTGAAATTTCACCGGGAGAAGGGAAATTTCCGCCTCCGACAAGGGCTACATCTGAAATTGTATGATGCGGACTCCGAAAAGGTCTGCGTGTCATCAATGAAGAATTCCGACCAATTTTCCCGGCTACGGAATGAATTTTTGTAGTTTCAAGTGCTTCTTCTATACTGAAGGGTGGTAAAATAGTGGGTAAACGCTTGGCTAACATTGTTTTACCGGCACCCGGCGGACCAATCATAATTAAATTATGTGAACCTGCGGCTGCAATCTCCAGAGCCCTCTTTACATTTTCCTGTCCTTTGACTTCTGAAAAATCGGTATCAAAAATGCAAAGTTTATTAAAAAACTCATCTTTAGCATTTATTACACGGGGTTCAATTTTGTTTTCACCTCTGAGAAAACCTACAACATCAGTTAGAGACTTTGCTCCTATAACTTCCAAACCATCAACAACTGCAGCTTCCATTGCGTTATCCTCAGGTAAAATTAGTCCCCTGAAATTATCATTCCTTGCTCTGATAGCCATTGGAAGGCCTCCACGCAGACGCTGCAGGCTGCCATCAAGGGACAGTTCGCCCATTATTACATACTTCTCAATCAGAGTAATGCTCAATTGCTCCGAAGCAGCCAAAATACCAATGGCCATTGGCAGATCATAGGCGGAACCTTCCTTTTTGATATCGGCAGGAGCCAGGTTAACAACAATCTTCTTTCCCGGCCAGTGAAAACCATTGTTCTTAAGAGCGGATTCAATTCTTTGCTGACTTTCCTTAACTGCATTGTCTGCGAGGCCGACAATGCTGCATTTAATGCCAGTTGAAATATTTACTTCAATGGTAATGATGTCGGCATTAATCCCATGAACAGAACTTGCATAAGTTTTTACAAGCATGATAACAGATTTTCATTTACCTGTTAATGCCGGCAAAATGAAAAAATCAGCGTAAGCTTTCAAAGTTTTTTTATGAACCGGGTAAAGATGCAGGATGTTCCTCCAGGATGGCCGGGTTTCTTACAACCTGTTTTATATACCGGAAAAGTCTGCCCCCGTGTATTGCGTCCACCAAACGATGATCAAGTGCTGCACCTAAAGACATGATTCGACGGATAACAATCTGATCATTAATTACAACGGGTTTTTTGGAGACTCCTCCCATAACAAAAACAAGAGCAACATTCGATGTGGGGAACAGGGCAGGATAACCCATATCGAGTCCGATGCTTCCGATATTGGTTACTACAACGGAACCAAAACTCTCTCCGGACAAGCCGATTGCAGGGATACTTAATCCCCAGCCTATTGTAAGCTGTCTGATTATTGTAAATATCCAGTTACGAAAGGGCCAGGGAATGCGGGCAAGAAACCCCTTCAAACGCATAGTTTTATTCTCACTTCCCTGTTTCGAACGTTTAATTTCTTCATTCATAACCGCTGCAAGTTCTGTGAGATTCAGCTTATGAGCATTTGAAATTTTTACAGAACTCATTTGCTTTTCATCGTTAAGAACACTTACCATAACGTCAACAAAATCGCGGCTAATTACATTTCCCCTCCTATGATAGGTATTAAGCTCCGGTATTTCATATCTCATAGCCCTTGCAATAATCAGAACAAAGATATGCGTCAGGGTTATTTTCAGCCCTTCTTTCCGCTTTAAGCTGATATAATCTTCAAGATCTGTGACATCAATTTCCACTGATCCAAAAATTTTTGAATCCACTGGTTTTCGATAGATTGCGGAAGCTACCTTACGCCATTCGGTATTTAACTGATGATTTTCCAAAATAGTACTGTATATAAAATCTGATTAATATTTCCGATTACCAAGCCTTTTCATTCTTTCACTCCTCTTTCGATATATTCAATCAGAATATGAATAACTTTTATATGTATTTCCTGAATCCGATCAGAATATCCCATGTGTGGAACACGAATCTCCACATCAGCAAGTTTGGCAATTTTACCACCGGTTTTACCTGTTAGTGCTATAATACTCAAGCCCATTTTTTCAGCTACCTGGCATGCTTTTAAAACATTTCCGGAATTACCGCTTGTACTGATTGCCAGTATTACATCTCCTTCTCTGCCATTAGCCTCAATATACCTTGAGAAAATTGAGTCAAAACCATAATCGTTTGCAACACAGGTCAGGTGTGTCGGGTCGGAGATGGAAACAGCAGAAATCGCAGGCCTGTCGTCCCTGAATCTACCACTGAGTTCTTCAGCAAAATGCATTGCATCGCTCATGGAACCTCCGTTACCAAATGAAATTATTCTGCCGCCGTCACGTAACGAACTCACCATAATATCGCCGGCTGTTTTGATGGCTGCAATATTTGATTCATCCTCAACAAATTCCTTCAGTACCAGCTGAGACTCGTAAAGACTTTTTCTGATAAGATCCATATAAAGTGTATTTATTTTGCACTAAAATTAAACTTTTTGAAACGATTCAGCAACTCTGATAT
>CAYOLQ010000216.1:0-3717 GCA_964404825.1 uncultured Chitinophaga sp. | reverse complement strand
TAAAAAATGATCTTTGCCGACATTGAAAAAGCCGAATTATAGAAATGGCCCGGGATAAAAGGATTCATCCGACTTTATTATCTAATTCCGAACTTATTTATTGAAAACCTTTTCCAAAATCCTGTCAAAAATCTCCTCCGGTTTCAGCACCGAACCGCTCTGGTCTCCGCAGTTTATTACTGAAAAATTTTTCTGCTTTGCGCCCAGACTCAGGTATACCTCTCTTACCTGCTTTTGAAAATCAAGGTCGTCTTCGTGAATGTCCCTGCTGCCTTGCAGATACGACCTTTCATCTCCGCCCCGCTCGGAAGACAGCTGTTTACGGGTAAATTCAAAGGGTACATCCAGAAAAATATTCAGGTCAGGAACGGGGATCTTAAAATATTCATATTCAAGATGGAGGATCCATTCGTTTAATTTTTGTTTTTCCGCGGGGGATTTTAACTTGGCACACTGAAAAGCAATATTGGATATTACATACCGGTCAACCAGCACAAAATAATCTTTCTCAAGCCAGGTATGAATCAGCTCAGAAGCATCGTGCCGGTCACCTGCATAAATAAGTGCTACCAGATAGGGGTCAACACTGTTATTTGCTCCCATCTCCCCTCTCAGAAACCGGGCAATAAGTTCCCCGTAAACCGGAGCATCCATGCGGGGAAAATGAAGGTATTCATGTTTTATTTTTTCCTTAATAAGATACTCCCGAAGAAGCTTAATCTGGGTCGATTTTCCGGAGCCGTCGAGGCCCTCCAATACAACAAATCTCATGTATGCGCTTTAAAATGTGTCTGTTCCGGGTCGTGTGAATGCAAAGTTACGTGCAATAAACCTGTATTAATACATACAATTCTTACAAAATATTAACTTTGTCTGCATAACAAAATATATGAGCTTTAAAGATACATTTTTTTCACAGAATCATAGTATTAACTGTCGTGGGAGACTTCTTGATCTTACCCGACCTGCAGTAATGGGTGTTCTGAATATAACTGACGATTCCTTTTACGACGGGGGAAAATATACAAATCAGGAGTCTGTATTGAAGAAAGTATCGGCTATGGTTGAAGAGGGTGCAGACATAATCGATGTGGGCGCTATGTCCACCCGTCCGGGTTCTAAGCCTGTACCTGTTGAATCTGAACTCGAGAAACTCTCAGAGGTACTTCAATTAATCCGTAAAAATTTTCCGGGTATTCCAGTTTCGTTGGATACCTGCCGGCCTGAAGTGGCAAAAAAGATGATTTATGTTTATGAGGCAGATATTATTAATGATATTACTGCCGGTGGCGAATCGGAAGAAATGTTCCGTGTAGTTGCCGAAACCAAAACTCCCTATATAATCATGCATATGCAAGGGGATCCCGGAACCATGCAGAATAATCCGCAGTACCGGGATGTTGTGGATGAGGTTCTTTTGTTTCTTGCACAAAAAACACAACGGCTAAGGAAGCTTGGGGTATGCGATATCATAGTAGATCCAGGGTTCGGCTTCGGGAAAACTCTGGAACATAATTACGAACTTCTGGCGAACCTTAGTGTATTTCATTCACTTGAACTGCCCATTCTAACGGGCTTGTCGCGGAAGTCGATGATATCCCGGTTTCTTAACACGGATCCGGATAATGCCCTCAACGGAACCACTGCCCTTAATATGTTTGCACTGAGTAAGGGCAGCAGTATTCTGAGGGTTCATGATGTGAAGGAGGCGGTTGAAACGCGGAATCTTTATTGCAAACTCCGGGATAGCCAGTGAGGCAAGCTTTTCCGATAGATTTAAAAATTTGTTCAAGGAACGTAATTACTATGGAATTAGACTGTTCTAAATTATAAATTTTAAACAAAGAGATTTCTAGATTAAAAAAGAGTAAAGCGCGGGGGCCCGAAAAAATGGCCGCGATCCCGATGTACATCGGGATTGTGGGTAAAGGCTGGGATGATTTTTTCTTGATTTTTTTGTTTACTTTTTTCATCAAGGAACCGAACAGCCGGAGGCTGTGAGCTCATGAACACCATTGAAATAAATAATGAGTGAATAAAAAAGTAAATGCCTGTCCGGCATTAGGACATTAATAATGAAAGTGAATATTGGGATAATTGTTTAATAGTTTTTTAAACGGAAAACCTGGGGTAGGAATTCATATGCAAAATAATCTATATAAAACCCTGAATCCAAACCATAATTTCCAATATATAGTGAATCACTGAGCATAATTTTCTATTTTTGTTGAAATAAAGAAAAAACGTGCTGACACTATTTCTACATCTTCGTGCCCTCGATGTTCTTGACATTATTCTGGTAGCAATTCTATTGTACCAGATTTATATGCTGGTGCGGGGAACCGTTGCCCTGAATATCATTATCGCAATTATTATCATTTATTTTTTCTGGGGATTGGTCAGAATGCTCAAAATGGAGCTTCTGAGCACTATTATCGGTCAGGTGATCGGTGGTGTAGGGGTTATTGCACTTATTATTGTATTTCAACAGGAAATCAGAAGGTTTCTTATTATGCTGGGAACACGCTACATCAGTAAAAACAGGCTACGGCTCGAAAGTCTTTTTAAACTGGATATGGATGCACGGGTCAGACTCAGAATCAGATCCATTATTAAAGCAGTTATTAATTTATCCAATACACGCACCGGGGCGCTTATTGTCATCAAGCGAAAATCAAATCTCGAGATGTATGCACAGGCAGGTGATATTCTCGATGCAAATGTTTCCAGCCGCTTAATTATCAGCATTTTTAACAAGTTCAGTCCCTTGCACGACGGGGCCATAATAATAGATAAAGAGAAGATATTCGCAGCCCGTGTCGTGCTTCCTGTAACCGATAACCCCGACCTTCCGCCCGACTACGGGCTCAGACACAGAGCTGCTCTTGGTTTATCGGAGGTTACCGATGCGCTGGTAATAGCAGTATCAGAAGAAACAGGAAACATTTCACTTGCCGAAAACAGCGAAATCAAAAGAGGAATAAGTTCAAAAGCTCTGAGTGACAGGCTGGAAGAAGAGTTTCAGAATGTTTAAGTCCCTTCCGGCTTAGGAGAATTTAAGAACTCTGAGCTTCCCTTTTTTTGGGGGAGCTGAAGTTTGTCTTATTCTCATTCCGGTTCCAGAGTCTGACTATATTCTTTCTGTGTGTATAAATGATGAGGAGCGATACCAGACCTGAGAATATTTTAAGATGAAGGAAAGGTGTATCAAAAACAAAGATAATAAGGATTGGAAAGGATAATCCGGCCAGAATGGACCCTACGGATGAATAGCGCGTTGAGAAAAAACCTAAAAGGAAAACTCCTGCTGCAATAAGGGTTGCAAAAGGATGCAGAGCCAGAAGCACACCAAAAACTGTCGCCACACCCTTTCCTCCCCTGAAACCGGCATAAACCGGGTAAATATGGCCTAATACAGCAGCAACACCCAATATTATCTGGATATTAATGTATTCAGGAGTACCGGGGTGAACAAAGGAGTAAAATCTTACAAGGAAAACAGCCGCATATCCCTTGAAAATATCAAAAACCATTACGAAAATTCCCAGATACGGACCAAATACCCTTATTGCGTTCGAAGCTCCTGCGTTACCGCTTCCATGTTCGCGTATATCAATTTTGAAGAATGCTTTCCCGATCCAGATTGAAGTAGGTATGGAACCTAACAGGTAAGCCAGAATCAACATTATAAACAGATCGAGGAAGTGCTCCATTAAT
>CAYOLQ010000215.1:0-3728 GCA_964404825.1 uncultured Chitinophaga sp. | reverse complement strand
TTGCGCCTAGACTTTCTTTCTTCTGGGCTGTAGGGATGAATCATTTTATGGAAATTGCCAAAATGAGAGCCGCCAGAATGCTTTGGGCCAAAATTGTAAAACAGTTTAACCCGAAAAATCCCAAATCAATGGCTCTGCGCACTCATTCGCAGACCTCAGGCTGGAGTCTCACCGAGCAGGACCCTTTTAATAATGTTGCCCGTACCTGCATTGAAGCCATGGCTGCCGCTCTCGGTCACACCCAGAGTCTGCATACCAATGCTCTCGATGAAGCTATTGCACTCCCTACTGATTTCTCGGCAAGGATTGCCCGCAACACCCAGATATTTATTCAGGAAGAAACACAAATGCACCGTTCATTGGATCCCTGGGCCGGTTCATATTATGTGGAGAGTCTGACACATGAAATAGCTCACAAAGCATGGGAACTTATTGAAGAGGTGGAGGGGCTCGGAGGAATGGCAAAAGCCATAGAGACCGGAATTCCAAAGATGAGAATTGAAGAAGCAGCTGCCCGCAAACAAGCCAGGATAGATGCCAGGAAAGACACCATTGTTGGAATTAATAAATTCAAACTGGACAAGGAAGACCCGATTGACATCCTGACTGTTGATAACACTGCTGTTCGTGATTCCCAGATAAAAAGACTTCAGAAACTAAAAGCGGAAAGAAACAACGCTGAAGTTCAAAAGGCACTTGAGGCAATTACTGAATCTGTTCGATCGGGAAAGGGTAATCTGCTTGAACTTTCCGTAGACGCTGCGATGAAAAGAGCCAGTCTTGGTGAGATTTCGGATGCTATCGAAAAAGTATCAGGAAGATATAAAGCAGTTATCAGATCAATTTCAGGAGTTTATTCAGCCGAATCAATGGAAGATATAAATTTTAAAAGAGCCCGCGAACTTGCAAGTGAATTTGCAAAACTGGAGGGCCGGCAGCCAAGAATTATGGTAGCCAAAATGGGTCAGGACGGGCACGACCGTGGAGCAAAAGTTGTTTCAACAGGTTATGCGGATATGGGTTTCGATGTGGATATCGGTCCGCTTTTTCAGACTCCCGCGGAAGCAGCAAAACAAGCCGTAGAAAATGATGTGCATGTATTGGGAGTTTCCAGCCTGGCAGCCGGACATAAAACTCTGATTCCCCAGGTAATTGCAGAATTAAAAAAACTTGGAAGAGAAGATATTATGGTTGTTGCCGGGGGAGTTATTCCTGCACAGGATTACGACTTTCTTTATAAATCTGGAGTAGTGGCAATTTTCGGGCCTGGCACATCGGTATCTGTTGCGGCTAAAAAGATTCTGGAGATTCTTATTGACAGTGTAAGGGAATAATTGATAACAGTGATTAAAAATAGTGAACTCATTTAGCAATTGAACAGACGTTTCAGACTATTCTTTTTGCTAATTTTGAATTATCACTTCACTGGGTTGCTATACTTTTAGCCTCCATAATTATTTCAGCCATGAAATATTTTCTTACATTTCTCTCTCTGCTTACCACTGTTTCCTGTTTTTGTCAAACACCCTTTAAATGTGGATCTGTTCTTCTTGATGAAAGGGATAATCAATCGTATCAGACTGTTCAGATTGGAGCACAATGCTGGATGAAACAAAATCTGAACATTGGAAAAAATGTGAAGAATATGCAACAGACTGATAATAGCGTAATTGAAAAAACATGCTATGAAAATAAGGAAGCCTTTTGTGAAATTCTGGGTGGATTATATTCATGGAATGAAGCTATGCAATACCAAAATGCTTTACAGGGGATTTGTCCCGGGGGATGGCACATTCCTTCTAAAGACGAATGGCAGGAATTAATATCCTATCTGGGACCGGAGGATGCCGGACAAAAAATTAAAGCTGCACCGGGTACACCTCCCCTTTCGTGGGATGGAACAAACGAATCCGGATTTACCGCTTTCCCTGCAGGCGCTGCGAATCATGGGTATTTTAAAAGAGTTAACCAATGGTCTCTATTCTGGACTTCTACTCCGGAGAATAATGAACGGGCATGGTTTTCCCAGCTTGACAGTTACTACAATACTGAACCACCCAAGTATAAAAAAGTTTATCTTGGGAACTATTACCTCAAAACAAACGGATTTTCGGTTCGGTGCATACAAAACGACTAAGCATGAAACGTAAACAAACAATAGATCCCGTAAATAATTCCCGCGATATCCTACAATATGAACATGGATTCAGAAATCTCCTCCATCCTAAGTATTCTATTCTCTGTCTTTTATCCGTAGCGGCATCCTGTACTTCAGAAAAAAACACTCCGAAACCACCCAACATTATTTGCATAGTTTGTGAGGATATAAGTCCATTATTGGGTTGCTATGGTGATTCGGTTGCCCTTACCCCGAATATTGATAAACTTGCGTCTGAAGGCGTCCTTTTTACAAATATGTTTTCTGTATCGGGAGTTTGCGCTCCGAGCCGACACGCACTGATAACCGGCATGTATCCTTCAGGTACCGGAGGTAACAATATGCGTACCAGCGCAAAAAGAATAGTAGCTAATATGCCCGACTCGTTGCAAATAATCCCTTACGAATGCACACCGCCACCGGATGTAAAATGTTACACTGAATTTTTACGAAAGGCAGGATATTACTGCACAAATAACGACAAGGAAGATTACCAATTTAATGCACCAAAAGCTGCATGGGATGAATCAGGACGAAATGCCACCTGGAAGAACCGTCCCGAAGGAATGCCGTTTTTCGCGATTTTTAACCTGATCCGCACGCATGAATCACAGGTATTCGGCTGGCTTGATGAGCCTGAAATCATTAGTCCTGAAAATGTCAGTATCCCCCCATATTATCCCGACACCTATACAATACGTCGCGATATTGCCAGAGTTTACAGTAATATCACCATCATGGACCGTGAAGTGGGAGAGCTTATAGCAGAACTTGAAAAAGAAAACCTTCTGGATGAAACCATTATTATCTTTTATTCTGATAATGGAGGCCCCCTCCCCAGAGGGAAAAGAGAAATACTTGACTCAGGGCTTAAAGTGCCGTTTATGATTAGATTTCCCGGTAAAGAAAATGCCGGAACAGTTGTCAGTGATTTGTGTAGTTTTGTTGATATACCTCCAACCATTCTTTCACTGGCAGGAATTCAAGTTCCGGAATACATGGACGGGATGGCATTCTGGGGAGATCAGAAATCTGATCCAAGAGAGTATATTTTTGCTGCCCGTGATCGTATGGATGAATGGTTCGACTGTCGCAGAGCAGTCAGAGACAAAAATTTTAAATACATCCGCAATTACAGACCTGAATTTCCTGCCTATATGGATCTTGAATACCGGAAAGGATTAAAATCCATGCAGGAGCTACTGGTGATGAGGGATTCAGGCTTACTTAATGAGGATCAGATGTATTGGTTCCGGAAAACCAAAGAGAGAGACGAACTATATGATCTGAAAACGGATCCTTTTGAACTGCATAATATCGCTGCAAATCCGGAGTATTCAGCTGAACTGGACCGGCTTAAAAAGGCTATGGACCAATGGTTGCTGCAGATTGATGACAAAGGCATTAAGTTTTATAATGAAATTGATTTGGTAAAAAGTATGTGGCCCGGTATGGTTCAACCCGAAACCCTTTCCCCTGAAATAAAAATGAATAAAAATGAAGCTATTATCAGCACAGATACCGAAGGTGCTTCAATCGTATATCAGATAAATCATAAAGGATACACTCC
>CAYOLQ010000214.1:0-3792 GCA_964404825.1 uncultured Chitinophaga sp. | reverse complement strand
CAGGGCATGGGTTATTGCATCGGTGACATACCCCTTCATCCAAATGGTTTCCCCCTGCCTGTAGAGTGATTTATCGGTCTGCACAACAATTATCTGATCAGGTTTTTGAGTACGGTATAAGAGTAACTGAGTTTTCAATCTTGAAATAAAATCCTCCTCTCCCGGGGCAATCAGGGTGGTGGAAATCACTAAAATTATCACAAAAAGAATTCTACAAACATTTTTCATCGGTTGACGTATTTTATTTTTCCTTTATTTCTATTTCCCGTAACGCTTTACGTAACTCGTCATCAGGTTTAATCACATTGTAGTTCCCCCAGAATTCAGGATCGTAAGGGCCACTGATATCGGAAAAAATATCATCGGCCCGGAAAAGCCCGTCGGGGCCAAACCTGCCGTGTGAAGGGAACGGATATTGCTGGGTCACTAAAATATCTGAAACACTGCGGTATTCAGTTTTCAAATTATCCTTTTTATGCTTTACCTTGAATATCACATCGGTGCGGGCAGAATAGAACTGCCACCGTCCATTGACCATTCTGTAATTCACCGAATATTCTGCTCCTTCGGGACGGGTGGTAATACCGAATGGCTCCTTTTTAATAAAAGTATCACCATTCAGCTTCAGACTCTTTTTATCCAGTCCAAACTCAGCATTTACAAGGGCATAACTATCTGCATCGATTAAAATCCTTCCGTAATAACATGGGAAATCGACATCCTCCTTGCGGGAGAACCTGATCACCCATGTGACACGGCCATTAAAAATCTCAGGCTGTTCAAACCTGTAACGGTAAAGATTCTCAAACTTTGGATCGAGAAATGATTCCGGATTCCGGACAATGTCCAGGGTGGTAATATACCATGGTCCCCCCTGAATCTTAAGACTAACATCATTAAATACTTTGTTGAAATTGCTCTTACGCCCCTTCAGAAACCGTATCCGGTCAGATCCCCCCGAAAAATAGGGGCTTTTAAGCATCTCCATGATGGCTTCCCATACTCCTATGTATTGATCATCCCGTCTGATTGTTTCCCGGTAAAAGGTAATCATCAGTTGAGTTGACAATTCATAATTCTTTTCAATATTATTCCTGAAATTATCGAGCAGAACTGCTACATCAACGGGCTTTACCTCAATCTCGCGCAGGTGTACCGTAACCGGTTCCATCCTGATTATTGCGGCTCCCTTCAACTCGTTCTGAGACATTCTAAGCGGTTTATAACCCAGACAACGCACGGTGACCGGCTGATCCCTAAGCCTCCAGGGAATAATAAAGTCATAACGGCCATCAACATTGGTCATCGTTCCGATGCTTTCACCTTCAATTCCAAGAGAAGCGTAGGGTACTGGCCCATTATCTTTTTCTTCGACAACTATACCAGATAATTTGACAGGAGAGGTCTCTTTCAATGTTATAATTATCTGATTATAGAGATTTTCGATTCCATATCTCTCCGAAGGAAGAATTTTTTGAAGAAACGTTTCAACAGAAACATTCAGTAAATGAACGGTATTTTTCCCTTTAGGAAGAATTTCGGGGTTATAAGAAAAGAAAAGATCGTTTTCGTTAACTACCTTTTCGAGAATCTGCTCAATGGTGGCAGAATCAATCTGACAACTGATCCGCCTTTCAAGCAACGACCGTCGCTCCTGAGCCGGCGTCTGAAGCCCTGGCAAAAGTAAAAATAGAAGCACGATGCACGACCTTGGAAGCGGCATGGAATTAATATTATTAGTTCATCTGTAAATAATTTGTTATTTAAAGGTCAGATGGAATCGGTCCGCTGACGGATAATAAAAAAAGATTATCATTTGGGTTGGTGATTCCTGAATCATGATTTCACCTTTTACGAAATTAATAATTCCGGTTGGAATTAACCGTTTAATTGACGATTCTGGCAAATATAATTTCATCTTTCACCCTTTTCACTTCAAGATGATGGGTGCGTGCGATTACTTCAACAATAGATTCAAGATTCTGATCTGCAAAATTGGCCGTATACGGTATGGTGCCAATACCCGGATCTTCCATACTAAGCTTTACATGGTACGTATTTTCGAGAACTGAAAATGCCTCTGAAAGGGGTGTATGCTGGAAACATAATTTTTTGTTAATCCAGGAAGAGTAATTGGGTGCAAGGGCATTTGCTACACCAATTTCGCCATCGGCAACTTTCAGCCAGCCACGTTCACCTGCTGGCAAAACTGTTGATTTTCGCTCCAACGCTCCTTCTGTATTTTGCGTCAGCTTAACTCTGCCGGTCCTCACATTCACTTCCACCATACCGGCAAGCGGATAAGCTGTGACGTTGAACGAAGTTCCAAGTACCTCAACTGAAGCATGGACTGTCTCAATAATAAACGGGCGGAGAGTATCCCGTGTCACATCAAAAAAGGCCTCACCTGAGAGTTTTATTTTACGAATATTACCAACGAAATGTTCCGGATATTCTATCCGTGAATTTGCATTCACCTTCACGGTGGAGCCATCGGGCAGTGTAATTTCAGTTAGTTGAACAGGATGTGTCTCTGTTTCGGCAACCACCATCCGAACAGATTTATATACTTGTTTAACTGGCGTTTGCATAAACTGATAGACAGAATACCCTATTCCAATAACAACCAAAATCATGGCAGCAAACTGAAACACATGCGACTTTAATATCCTGTGGCTTAATGCCACATCTGGCTTTGATATCTTGCTCTGAAGAGTGTTCCATGCCTTGTCGGAATTGGCTGCAGAATAGCAAAAGTTTGTTCCTGCAGTTTCCCATACCTTCTTCATTTCAGATTTTTCGTGCTCATCCAGTCCGGAATTATCCGTGATATCTGGTTCACCGTTCAGGAAAGCAGTCCACTTTTTCTCCTTTTCAGGCAATATGGTGTTGTTAAAATCCATTTTATCCATTTATTAAAAGACAATCATCGTATTATTTACCCTTAAGGGGCCACATGAAAAACATCACCAGGTTTTTAAATTCCCTGAGTGATTCCCGTAATTGTTTAAGTGCCAAGGTCATTTGAGTCTCTACAGTTTTAACGGAGAGTTCAAGCCGTTCTGCAATTTCCCTGTATTTCAGCCCCTCCTCCCGAGCCAACCGGAAAATCTCCTGTCTTTTTTGGGGCAGTGCTGCAATTGCATTCTCAATTTTATTCACAAGTCCAAATTCAAGAAAGAACTCGCTATAATCAGTGCGGTCAGTTTCATTGCTGATCACCATGATTTGATAACCTGATTTAATTTTCTCGTGTTCTAAATAATTAATACAATGGTTTTTAACCGATCTGAACAGGTAATTCTGCAACGAGGAGGTGATCATCAGTTCGTGTCTCTTCTGCCACAGACGGAGGAAGACATCCTGAACGATACTCTCAGAATCGGCCAGATCGCCCAAAAACCGGAAGGCATAGGCCGTCATTGGACGGTAATACTCACGAAAAACCATTTCATAAGCGCCATGATCATCTCTTTTGATTGCCTCAAAAATTTGCTTCTCCTCTCCGGTCACCATGAGATAGAATTAGATGTACGTTGTAAAATAGGACAATTGAAATGCCATATACCCTTAAGCTAACGCCCCAAAATTGGGAAGTTTTATCCGACATTACCCAATGGGAGATATAAATCAGTCAATTAGCAAATATACGCTAGTTTACACTTTTTGACAAAAATATTTCGGTAAAAAGAAATTTGGATTATCTTTGTGCCGCACTACCAAAAACAGTACTCTCTGCCCGGGTGGCGGAATTGGTAGACGCGCTGGACTCAAAATCCAGTGATAGCAATA
>CAYOLQ010000213.1:0-3814 GCA_964404825.1 uncultured Chitinophaga sp. | reverse complement strand
TTGAAGATCCTGAAGATGGCGGCGATGGCTTACATCATCCTGAAAGAGTACCGACATTGAATATTTATTACAGCATTTCTACTGCTGTTTCGCAGGTAAATGCCCGTACAATGAGTGTTTATCCCAATCCTTCCGAAAATGGGATATTTACTGTTTCTTCAGAGAAACCGCTTATTGGGATCAGTATTTACAATGTAGCAGGGGTTCTTGTTAAATATGTAAAAGCAGATTCAGGTATTGTTTCGGTTAATGCATCTGATCTTTCTAAAGGAATTTACCTGATTAAGGCAACCTCTTCAGACAAAACCAATATTGAAAAGATTATTATTAAATAATTCTATTCTGAAATAAATGCTCCTGTGATCCCTTCCCATTAAGACGGGAACTTTTACCTTAAACCTCTTGTTTTCAGCTATTTAAAATAAGAGAAAGATGAAGTATAAAAGGGGATCACAGGTGTGTTTACTTAAAAGCTTACTTACAACCACTCATTTTAATTTCCTTAAAACCGTTTCTATGCCTAGGTTTTTGCAGGTTCTGACGCTTTTCGTTTTTTTGATTTTCCCACTGAAATCCTTTTCCCAAAGTAATTACAAAATTACGGGCATTGTTAAAGATGCAAAGACGGGTGAAAAGCTGCCAGGTGCTTCCATTCAGATTCCGGGCACCTCCACGGGTGCGATTTCTGATTTAAATGGCAGGTTTGAGATTTCAAATATCCAGACTTCCAAAGTAACAATAAGTGCTTCTTATATCAGTTATAAAACTTTCTCCACCGAAGTAGAATTTAAAAACAACAGACCTGTCAATCTGACCATCCAGTTACAGGAAGCTCCAAACGAATTATCGGAAGTTAAAATTGTTCAGACAACCGAGGGTCAGACCAAAGCAATGCTTGAGCAGAAACTGGCTGTCAATATTAAAAGTATAATCTCAGCCGAACAGATCAAGCAGTTTCCGGATGTAAATGCCGCCGAAGTAGTTCAACGTATTCCCGGGATAACTCTTCAAAGAGATCAGGGAGAAGGCAGGTATATACAGTTACGTGGAACTCCTCCTGAATTAACCAACTTTAATATAAACGGAGAACAGATTCCTTCCCCCGAAGGAGATGTAAGATATGTGGGTTTAGATATTATTTCTGCCGACCAGATTGAATTTATTGAAGTTACTAAAGTTCTTACTCCTGATATGGATGCTGATGGAATTGCAGGAAATGTGAATATTATTACCAAAGCAGCCGGTGACAGTATTCCTGAAATTACCGTTTCATTAGCCGGGGGATATAACGATTTGCTTCAGACAACCAACCAGCAGCTGCAGTTTTCCTATGGACAGCGGGTTAAGAAATTCGGATTTCAGCTCAATGCCAGCTATTACAATAATAACCAGGGTTCTCATAATATGGAATACGATTATTCACGGGGGCCAACCTTGAGTGAGGCTCAGTCGGGCGACACAACCCTCGGAGCACAAAACTTCCATATTTTATATGAAGATATAGAGTTCAGACATTATGTTATTAACCGTGAAAGAATTGGTTTGAGTGCCAATCTGGATTACCGTATCAATGACGCTAATTTGTTTTATTTAAGGGGAATGTATAACAAGTTCTCCGATGAAGAGCTGAGAAGAAGGATGTCGCACCGCTTGTCGGATGCCGATGATCCCCTGAAATACCGTTCTACCGGAATTGACAGAGATATTCGCGAACGCACTGAAATTCAGACTATTTCAACTCTCAATGTTGGAGCTGAACATAAAATAGGAAGTTTGTTGAAACTTGATTATGAGTATTCTTATTCTTATGCAATTGAAGATATTCCTGACTATATGTTTGCAAGTTTCGACAGGGGACTTATTGGGATTACCATTGATAAAAGCGAGCCTCAGTGGCCGGTTGTCCAGTATATAAATGAAGAAGATTCCCTGAATGCTTTTGATTACGAAGATTATGAATTCGACGGTCTTTCATTTCAAAAAACCTACATACAAGATATTAACCAGACTGCAAAACTCAATATTCAAATTCCTTATGAATTTGGTAATGGGCAATACGGATTTATCAAATTCGGCGCTAAAGTCAGGACAAAGGAAAAATTTAGAGACAAAGATGCTAAAGAGTTCAGCCGGTATTATGAGAAGTTATCCATTTACACCCAAACCACTCCTCCGCTAACATTAGACACTATAACCGATGGATTCCATGAAACAAATTTGCTAAAACATAATTACGAGATGACAAAAATACCGGAGCCGGGCAGAATAAGAGACTTTTACGAGGCTTACCCACAGAATTTCAAATATGATGAAACTGAAACATGGGAAGAATCCTACCAGGGAGATTATGAGGCAAATGAAAATGTATATGCTGCTTACCTTATGGTTAGCCATAATATTAACAAACTCATGGTCCTAGGCGGTTTACGATATGAACAAACCAAGATAGATTATACTACTAATCTGGCCTGGGCAGAGTTTGATACCTTGGCCGGTGTGCTTGTAAAATCGAAAATCAGCGATTCCAGATCAGTGGATTTCCTCTTGCCTCAGGTTCAATTGAAATATTCAGTAAATCAGAAAACCAATCTAAGGGCAGCCGCAACTTATACTTATTCCAGGCCAAATTTTGATGCTGTTTTACCTTACCGTAAGGTTGACGAGGATGGGGACCTTGAAAAAGGCTACCCTAACGTGGGATATCCAGTTTCTCTTAACCTGGATTTACTTGCTGAAACTTATTTCAGCAATAATGGTATTCTTTCAGGGGGAGTTTTTTACAAAAGCATTGAAGATGTAGTTTTTAAATTTGTAAGAAGAGCCCATGAATCGACAAACTTTAACCGTGACGGATTAATTGAAATTACCAAACCGGTAAATGGTATCGAGGCTTCTGTTTACGGAGCAGAAATCCAGACCCAGACAAAATTCTCGAAACTTCCGGGGATGCTAAAAGATTTCGGTTTCTTTGGAACTTATACATATACTCAGTCCTATGCTATTATCAGCAAGAGATACCCTCAAAATGAAAATGATGTGATTTATTTATTTGATGATTTCACTTCTGAATTTTTTACAGATAATTCTGTGACAGAAACAATCCCATTACCCGGTCAGGCTGAGCATACTGCAAACCTTGCCTTATTCTATGAAGGAAAGAAATTGTATGTTAAATTGTCGGCCAATTACCATTCTGAGTTTTTGGATGAACTGGGAAATGACAGCGGACTTGATGTTTATTATGATCGAAGTCTGCATCTCGATTTTACAGCGAATTACCAGATTACAAAGAATCTGAATTATTTTATTGATGGAGTTAACCTAACTAATGCTCCTTTACGATATTATATGGGATCAAGGGAGTATTTTAAGCAGCAGGAGTTTTATTCCTGGTCGATGAGAATGGGTTTTAAAATGAAGTTTTAAAAATTAAAATGAATATGAAAAGAATACTAATTTTTGGATTGTCGGTTATATTTATTTCTGCATGCATAAATCGTGAGAATGACCTAAAATCTACGTTAGCTGTTGTTGATAGCCTTGCTTTAGAAGCTATTGCTGAAGCAATCGAAGATTCAATTGAATGGGCTAATACTCTTGAACTGCAAAGTAGAATTGAGATAAGTATTACCCCCGATGTGGAAACTGATGCAGTTGAATCGGCCGACGGTGAAGATGCTGCTGATGATCCTGCAATATGGGTTAATCCTAAAGATCCCTCTAAAAGCCTTATCCTTGGAACCAACAAAAAAGCAGGATTGTATGTTTATGACCTTCAGGGAAAAACTCTTCAGTATTACAAAACCGGGATGCT
>CAYOLQ010000212.1:0-3882 GCA_964404825.1 uncultured Chitinophaga sp. | reverse complement strand
GATACATACCAATGATTGCAATCAGTGAGGTTAAGGGAGTGTTGAATATTGGATCCAAAGTGGATGATTAAATGATTGCCTGACTCGGTTTTTAAAGGCTTAGAATGTTTTAGATCAAATTGGGTTGTAAGGGAAATATAAAGACAAAGAGAATAAAAATATGGCCGGAATTTACAAAATAGGTGTATTTGATGAAGAGAAGACACTGATTGCTTCCATCAAATCCCTTCAGGAAAAGAAGGTGGCGATTTATGATGTGTTTACACCTTATCCGATTCATGAGGTCCTGCATTTGCTTAAAAGGAAGTCACTACTTCCTACTGCAGGTCTTATTTATGGAATCACAGGGGCACTTGGTGTACTTGCCTTTCTGTACTATACATCTGTAATTGACTGGCCTGTAAATTATGGAGGTAAACCTTTTAATTCATTCCCATCGTTTATTGTAATTACTATTGTTTTAACCATTCTGACCGTTACAATAACAAGTCTTTTTACCTTTTCTGTTCGTTCTAAACTTTTCCCAGGACAAGTCCCTGTTATCTTTGATGAAAGAGCCACAGATGATAAATTTATTATTGTACTCGATTCCGGTATGCTTGGCGAGGATACTGCTGGTGAGGCAGGAAGGATAATGTCTGAAGCCGGAGCGACCGAAATCCTTGATAAAGAAATAAATGGAACTAAATAATAGCGGTATGCAGCGTTTTCGGAAAACAGGAATATTATTTGGCACAGTAATCGTCGGTATTGCGTTTGGCGGATGTGACCGAAACAGAAATCACCCGGGTTGGGATTATTTCCCTGATATGTTTTATTCTACTGCGTATGAAACCTATACTCCGAATCCGAATTTTGCTGACGGAAAGACTATGCGCGAACCTGTGAAGGGAACTGTTTCGCGTGAAATGACCAGCTTTGCTTATAGTCTTGAGGAAGGAGAAAGAATAAGAGCCGGAAGGGAGCTGGTTAACCCATTAAAACCCGGTGAAGAAATTCTCGCTGAGGGTAAACATTCCTATACCGTATTCTGCGCAGGTTGTCATGGTGCTGATGGCAATGGTACAGGTAAGCTATATACCTCAGGTCTCTATCCCCTTCAGCCAAGGTCACTTGTTAACGAAGTTGGAAAAAATCTGAAAGATGGAGAGATTTATCATTCCATTACATTGGGATTTGGATCAATGGGTCCGCATGGCTCACAGATAAAACCTGACAATCGTTGGAAAATAATAAGTTATATACGTGAGGATCTGCAAAAAAAGTACACAGCTGTTGTTGATACGGTTAAGGTTAAATAATACTTTTTAGGTCACGAAAGAAGTAAAATATTATGGAAATTGAAAAAACATTAAGTGTACCTGCAATGAAGGAAGAATTTAAGCTAAGCTTAAGATTTAAAATTATTACAGGTATTCTGATTCTTGCAGGAATTGCATCCCTGATTTTTGGCTTCCTGAATAGTCCTGACAGAACCTGGGCAAACTATTTGCTGAACAATTATTATTTCTTTTCCCTTGCAATGGGAGCAGCATTTTTCTTTGTGATTCAGTATATTTCGCAAGCGGGATGGTCGGCCGGTTTTAAAAGAGTTCCGGAGGCAATGATGGCCTGGATTCCTTATGCAGCAGTGTTTTTTCTTCTGCTTTATTTCGGGGTGCACAGTATATATCATTGGAGTCATGAGGATGCCGTCAGCGCTGATAAGCTTCTGACACACAAATCTCCTTTTTTAAATACTCCTTTTTTCTTTGTCCGGATGTTTTTCTTTTTTGTAATCTGGATTATTATGTCGCGGTTACTGCGCCGGTTCTCACTTACGGAGGACAAAGAAGGCGGTACAAAATGGTTTGAAAAAAGTGAATTATATTCCAAAATATTTGTTTTCATACTTGCCCTGACCTTTTCCTTTGCTGGGATTGACTGGATTATGTCGATTGATGCACATTGGTACAGTACACTTTTTGCGCTTAAAAACATGGTGGCAGCGTTTCTTCACGGATCATCCATACTGATACTTATTGTACTCGTACTTAATATGAAAGGATATTTTCCATTTCTCAACAAATATCATATTCATGATTTTTCCCGCTACCTTTTTATGCTTGCAATTGTATGGGGATATTTCTGGTTCGCACAGTTTATGATCATCTGGTACGGTAACATTCCTGAGGAAACTATTTATTATTCAGTACGCTGGGAAAAGGGATGGAAGACCCTGTTTTTTCTCGACATTGCTGTTAACTGGGCAATACCGTTCTTTATCCTTCTGCCTATCAAAGCGAGCAGAAGCCGGGTGATGATACTCATTGTGATTTTCTTCCTGATTATCGGACAATACATCGATC
This sequence comes from uncultured Chitinophaga sp., assembly GCA_964404825.1. Taxonomy (GTDB): domain Bacteria; phylum Bacteroidota; class Bacteroidia; order Bacteroidales; genus JACJXF01. The sequence continues at coordinate 1,534 of CAYOLQ010000212.1, read as the reverse complement.
TTTACCTGCAGATAATGCCCGGCACCACAGGAGTCCTTCAATTCGGCATTCTGGAAGTAGCTATGTTCGCAGGCTTTGCAGGCTTATTTGCCCTGGTGACAGGCATCAGTCTGACCAAAGCCAGGATTATTCCTGTCAACCACCCGTATCTGGAGGAGAGTCTGAATCATCATTTTCAGTAACACAATCCTGATTAACCGGAAGGATTTAAGGATCCCTGACTTTGGTTTTCTTCAGAATGAAAACCACGCATGCAGTGTAATAATTACGCAATAAAATATGATATTCCGGATAATTTTTCGTTTCATCAGGCTTTTCTCCCTCGATATAGTTGCAGGTGCAATAGCAGGTCTGGTCTTTGCATCAACAGTAATGGGTGCGGATCTGCATCGTAGCTATTATATTATTATGGGATTGACGGTCTGGCTGATATATACTGTTGACCACCTGATGGATGGAGCAAAATCGCAGGGTATGTCGGATTCAGATACCCACAACTTTTTCTATACATATAAAATCCCCATCATTCTGGTATTTCTCATTTTGCTTGTTCTTGATTTCAGGCTGATTGTTTACCGGCTCGACGAAAAAATTATTCAGTTTGGTATGGGCCCCGGTATTGCAACAGTTATCTATCTGCTTATGAACCGTTTCTATGGTGATGCTCCGAAATGGATATTTGTTAAGGAATTATGGATAGCGGTAATCTATACTCTTGCAATCTGGGGAGGGCCCGTTATTTACGGGGGAGATGCTATGAGTCAGTCACAAATCCTCCTGATGGTATCACATGGATTAATAGTATTCGGAAATGTTATGATTTATAGTATTTACGAAAGGGAATCTGATAGCAGACAGGATAACAAATCTTTTGTAAGGGACTTTGGACTACGTCCGGCTGTAAATATGGTTGTAATGACCTTGGCATTATCTATCCTTACGGCTATATCTGCATATCTGTTTTATGGAACTCAGCTGATTTACAGTCTGCCCTTAGTGCTTATTTCAACATCTATGTTATTGATTATCAGTTTCCCGCGAACTTTTTCACGCAACAAATTATACGGTGTTATTGCTGATCTACTTCTGCTGGTTTTACTCTTTGTTTATCCCGGCTGAACCTCTTCAGGAGGTAACCAAATCCCCATGTGGTAAAAAAAGAAAATGAGCCATATATAATTGGCACCACAGCCATCTGCTGACTTGATAAAAGCGTTGCTGCAATAAATATGGCAAGTGTACTATTTTGCAAACCAACCTCAACAGCAATGGTAAACTGATTTCTCCGTTTAAGGCCAATTTGTCGGGCAATAAACCAACCTCCCAGCATAGATAAAATATTCAATAATATTGCTGATGGGTAAAGGTTCAGGTAATCCATCAGATGAAGGTTTTCTGCTCCTTTATCGATAAAGAGTACGCCACAATAAACAATAAAAAGCAGAACCGGTAATACATAACGGAGAGGTTTTTCAAGACCCATGGCAAATCCCCTGAAAAAATGACGAATAGTAACTCCGATGGCTGCAGGAAT
>CAYOLQ010000211.1:2617-3906 GCA_964404825.1 uncultured Chitinophaga sp. | reverse complement strand
CTACCTCTTTGCCTGATATGGACAGGTTTTCAATCCAGTCGATATAAGCCTGCTGACACTCATCAAGATCAACGGGTCCGCACGACCAGTAGATTTCCTGAAGATTGATATTGCTCTGATAATTTCCTGCCCAGGGTGCAGACATAAACGTATTCCATACTCCCTGAAGATTCGCAGGGAGTGTTTTGGGACGGGATGAGCTGATAATAAGGTACCTGCCAAGATTAAATGCGAGGGTTTTGTAACCCGGATCAGAATTCCCGGATTTTAATCTCAGGAAGCGTTCGTTAGTAGGAAGCTTTTCTGCTTCAACGTTACCTTCGAGCGATAAATGCACCCTATCGTACAAGGCCCTGTAATCGAGCAAATGCCGCTTTCTGAGATTTTTAAAATCAGTGCCGGCCACCCGACTGATAATATCTCCTGTAATTTTCTCCGGATCGGTACCGGTATAATCGGGATATTTCATTTCGTAATCCGTAGCAACCGTAAGATACAACTCAACCGCATCGGAACCTGATACGGATATATAACCACTGTCCTGACTCACCACTCCTCCCTCGTTCCTGATATAAATTAAAACATCAAAAGGCCGGTGATTCTTGTTGATGAATCCTTTTACACGGTAAGTGTTTCCGGTAATTTCAACTATGGAAGAATCCTGGGCAATAACCATATTCAGGTCAAATGATATTTTCTCAGGTCCGGATGCAGAAAATTTCATTGCCAGCACCCTGTCGGGGTAGGAACAGAAATACTCTCTTTTATATGTAGTATTTTGCAGAGTATATTGAACAGTTCCGGAAGAATTTGCAAGGTCAAGCGTTCTCAGGTAATTTGTGGGTTCGGACTCGTGATGGCTGAATCTGATTTTGAGATCCCCGACAGATGTAAAATCCCCGAAAAGTTCCGATGAACCAAAAAAGTTGCTTGTAACCATACTATCGGCCAGCTGCGTATCTCCGTTTAAAACAGCTTTTCTGATGGCGGGAAGCGATTCTTTAGCTTTTGGGTTTACCCCGGCTTTTTCCCAGTTTCCCATAGCCGGCCCGCCTGTCCACATAGACTTTTCAGATATTGCGAAGACCTCTTCTTCAACTCCCCCAAAAAAAGATGCCCCAAAATATCCGTTTCCCAGGTGCAAAGCCTGACTATTCCAGTATTTTGCAGGATAGGTGTACCATAAGCGATTGTTATTATCCGGCAAGGAATCCTTTTCAGTGCAGGAGGACAGAAATAATGCTGAAAGGAAAATAAGACTTATGGTTTTTACTTTCATGGGAGGTTGG
>CAYOLQ010000211.1:0-2517 GCA_964404825.1 uncultured Chitinophaga sp. | reverse complement strand
GTATCAATAGGTAATATCCTATGTAATTTACCTGCATTCTAAACTACCTTTTCAATGCTCTTTTTTTTTCTGGTTTTTATTCATGTTTTTAAGTATAAGGGACCATTGTACTTAAATCAATACCCAAGAATCTCCAGAAGTCCCTTTAAAGTCTTTTCAGAAGGGATTACAATCTCCCTCTCGTATTTCGCAATTAGTCCCGATCTGGCAAATTTGTGGTTATCATAGTCATACTTCAAATAGTTATATATCCAAATATCCTCCTTGATGATAGGTTTGTCCTTCATCAGTTCAAAATCAAAATGCCGCTTTAGGATCGTCAGGAACTTCCTGTCCTGCTGTGGAAATTCTTTACCCAGCTGGTCTAATACCTTGTCATACTTCTTATCATCCAGGTATTTGGCAACAGCGCAAAAAATCACATTTCGTGGAGAATGTTTCATGGCGCTTTTTTTTAAAGTTAAGCAATGCATCCTCTTTAAAGTGGATAATTCAAAACTATTCCCCGGGAAAGTTATAAACAGGAAAATGAATATGGTACCTTTACTTTCTGGACAAGTCTTTTGCCTCACCGGGCATCATCTGGATTTTTCCCGCATTAAAAATGAAGTCTAATCCTTATACAACTTCAGCACCATGAGTAAAGTACAATGGCCCAAGTTCATACTGTCGGAAACACCCGACACCAACTACTTTAAGATCGAGTACCATAAAGGCGATGAGTTCTGGAGAGATTCAATATGGGCCACCTACTGGTGGTTCGGCAAGCATTACTGGCTTTGTATATATATTTAAGCGTACTGAAGGCCTACCACAACTACAAAGAATCCGTTTGGTCCGTTTACAGGGTGTATCTCTTTGATATTGTCATTAAGGATGTAGAAAAACAACGACGGTAGATAATCTCGTACTTAATCTGACTTAAACGTTGATGTTCCTGGTAAGGGTCACTCAATTATTGAATGAGGAGATGGCTTAATTATCAATAGTAAGGCTTTTTGCATTGAAAACGAGAATTTATTATTGTCATCAGAAATTTTTTTCTAACTTTATATTAAGACTTAGCTTTTAAAGACCTATACCTCTGGTTTAGCTTTATATGCCTGATTTTGTAGGACCTATAAACTAGTTGGCAACAAAGCAAAAAGAAATTCCTAAGTTCACAAAACTATAGCAACTAATCTTAATAATAAGAGTATATAAATAAAACAAATTATGAGAAATCTGATATTATTGGTTACAATTTTATTTGTGATCGTAAGTTGCAACAAAAAGGATGATTCACAATCGAATAGTTATGGAATTACTATTAAAGGGAGTATTCCGGGTAATAATCAAAAAAGTACAAAACTAAAATCGACTAATCAATTTTCACTATCTGATGCCAAAAAGGTACTTGTTTTTAACAGTAAAGGATATGAGCTTTTTAACATACAAGATAGCTCTTTTACTGCAAAAGCATCTTCAGGAACTGCTACGGCACTGGCTTTTCTTGACAAAGAAAACAAGTATATTGGTTGTTTATGTTCTGGTGGCTTAAATGTTCTGCCCTTAGTGAGTTTAAAATACGGTGATAATACAATTATTGATTTGAGTACTTTAACATTAGACGGAACCAGTATTATTCCTGCTAATAATCCTATTGGCAATGAGATTAATTTAAACCAGGAAGAAATAACCCGTTATAAGGAACTGGGCGTATATTTCGAATCATTATCTAAAAACATTGATGCTGATAATGATGGCATTCCGGATATTTTAAATGGCAAACAGCTCACGATTAGTAGTCTCTTTTCAACACAAGGGTGAAAATGGGGCATCAATAATACAAAGGCATCAGTGACTGACCCATCACAATTTTTCATGAATTATATGATACTGCTAAATGGAGGGAAGGCATTGACCTTTTCTAATGGGAATATTTCATTTTCAGGCCCTGAAGGGAATCCCTACAACGACATTTCACTGCATGGGTATAGGCTGACACCAGATGGTCCACAAGGATTTCTGTCATCATTTAAACGCAATGTTACTCAGCCGACGCCGGGTGCCCCTGAATGGAATGTTCTCAGCCCATTTAAAAAGGGAACATATGCATTAACTCTTGATGGCAATAGACAATACTCTTTGAATTATTCAAATATCAATTGCAAGTACTATATGGTTATTGTAATACCTACATTGCATACCAATAGCGAAGGAAAACTTGTTTCAATATCTCTTGAATACAAGCTACCCGATAATATAACGACTGTTGACCCGGTTAACATTTTAACTGAAGTAATGGTGCATTTTGGCAATCCTAATGAGTTTTATCATAGTGATTGGTTAACGAACAAAACAGGTTTTACCGTCATTAACATGAGTACTCCTCTTGATATATCATCCCTGCATCATATAGATATATTTTATAATGATTTATTAGGAAACCAGTATGATATAATTTGGCAATAATTTATACAAAAGAGAATGCACAGTTGCCAACACGCGGTATAAAAAATTGCCGTAGCGGTGGGT
>CAYOLQ010000210.1:0-3944 GCA_964404825.1 uncultured Chitinophaga sp. | reverse complement strand
AATTAGTCCTGTTCCCTTGGTATGATTCATTCTGACATCCAGGTAATTCAAGACCAGACAAACCGGAAATGTAATCAGATAATAAACAGGTATTAAAACAAAAAATAGTTTGCTCTTATTCAATAATGTAATGGGGTATTTCATCGAAAGCCTCCAGGATATTCCTCCGGGAGTTCCATATGAATATCTGGCATAAACCTCGCTGAATCCGGCTGATTTGAGTTTCGCCGTAATGTCGTTTATATTATAGCCGTCGCGAACATGTTCTTCAATAAACGACTCATCGCTGTCATCGTGCACATCAGATCCCCCCTGATCCGAAGGAGTTGAAATCAGCAGGACTCCTCCCTTTTTCATGGAATATACGAAGTTTCTGAAAACGCCTGTATCATCCAGAATATGCTCCATTACATCGATTGACAGAACCAGACTATACTTGTCCTGCTCTCTGAATTTTGTTAGATCGGCCACCTTGAAATGCACCCTGTCGGACAAACCCAGCTTGCTGAAAAAGTTATTGCAATCGGCAATCTGCTCTTCTTTCACATCAACACCGGTAAGTGTGCTGTGCGGAAATTTCTTTGCCAGGTAATAACTGTATTGTCCGAATCCTGAGCCTGCATCAAGTATTTCCGCATTCAGGGGAAAGCCTGAACGGATGAGACGCACCTCCTTTTTTATATGCCAGGTGCGGAGGAGAAGTAAATCAAGCATTTTGTAGAAAAGGACTCTGAGTATTGGCGAAGAATTAAAAACATTGCCCAGGGAGCGCTTTATCGGATCGTATTGCATTTTCTATTTTAAAAGGTTTTCTATTTTCTCAATATAATCAAGGCTGTCATCGATATAAAGAACCAGTTCCGGAACTATTCTAAGCTGGTGTCTGACAAGGTTTCCTAGTTCGTGTCTTATCTGGGGGATCAACTCTTTAAGAGCTTCCAGAGTTTTATCGGTATCCTTCGGGGGAAAAATGCTCAGGTAAATTTTTGCAACACTCAAATCAGGGCTTATTCTGACAGTTGTTACGGTAATCAGCTTGCCTCCTGCCTCAATAGAGCGATGCTGAATGATTTGCCCAAGTTCCTTTTGTAACAGCCGGGAGACTTTTTTTTGCCTTGTGGTTTCCATGTGTACCTTTTTATGCTCCGGAATTACATCTCCTTCGCCTTCTTTTATCAGAAGAGTGTAAAAATACAGAATTCCGGGCATTAAAAAAACACAGGAGCAAGATACAGTCAGGACAATGAGATTAAAACATTCTGAAAGCACTGTATCAGCCGGAAAAAGCTTTCTCACGGCACCCCTGCCTCTAAAAATCATAATAAAAAAATACCTATTTTTGTACTCCTTTAAAAAATCAACAACAGAAATGGAAACAGTCCTCAGCGGAATACGATCAACCGGAAACCTTCATCTGGGTAATTATTTCGGCGCAGTGAAAAACTTCATACGGATGCAGCATGAATACAATTGCTTTTTTTTCATAGCCGATTTTCATTCTCTCACAACCCACCCTACTCCTGAAAACCTTCACAACAGTGTTAAACAGGTAATGGCCGAATACCTTGCTGCAGGTCTTGATCCCGAGGTTTCCACCCTTTATATTCAGAGCGATGTTCCTGAAATCCCCGAACTCTATCTTCTTCTGAATATGAATGCATATGTTGGTGAACTTGAAAGAACAACCACATTTAAAGAAAAAATCCGCAAGCAGCCCGATAATGTTAATGCCGGATTACTCACCTATCCCGTACTTATGGCAGCCGATATACTCATTCATAATGCCAATAAGGTGCCTGTTGGAAAAGATCAGGAGCAAAATCTTGAGATGGCAAGAAAATTCGCACGCCGTTTTAACACAATATATAATGTGGAGTATTTCAATATGCCTGAGCCGTTTAATTTCGGGAAAGAGCTCGTGAAAGTTCCCGGACTCGATGGCACAGGAAAAATGGGAAAATCGGAGGGAAATGGAATTTTCCTCGTTGATGAACCTTCTGTAATCCGTAAAAAAGTGATGCGTGCTGTAACTGATTCCGGTCCCACAACACCTAACCAGCCTATGGAAGAACCGATCCGGAATCTCTTTGCTTTGCTTGATCTGATGTCGACCCCTGAAACCACGGAACACTTCCGCAACCAATACAACAATTGTTCTATCCGTTACGGGGATCTGAAGAAACAGCTTGCTGAAGATATCATTCTATTTACAACTCCAATCAGAGAAAGGGTTCTGGACATTACCAAAAATGAAACCTATCTCTCCAAAGCTGTAAAAACCGGGGCTGAGAAAGCGCGGGCTTCTGCATCCAAAACACTCAAAGAGGTTAGGGAGATTATTGGTTTTAAGGCGTTCTGATTGCCCTACCCCCAACCTCGCTCATAGAAGAAATTTTTGCCCCACCCCCTGCCCCCTCCCCCGCGTGGGAGGGGCGTTCCAAAACAATGATGATTTACTTTAACCCAAACTTTTTTTCACCAATTGAATTTATTATTAAGGCATTTTAACCATATAAAGTATCTTACTGAATATTTTCCATACACACGAAGCCCCTCCAACCTGGGGGAGGGGTTGGGGTGGGGTTTTTGGCCTCACAATTGGTTTATAGAAGTCTGGTAGGTTTAAAATAAAAAACCGGGAATTACCCCGGTTTGCCCTGAAATATGTTCAGGTATATTGTTTGAAGACTCGTTATGAGACAAAAACAAATTCTATGCCAATCCAAATTCTTTCTTAATCAAATCGACATAATCCAGTTTTTCCCAGGTAAATAATTCAACCTCCTTTTCAACCCTTCCACTGTATGGGGATTCGTAGACTTTCTTTATGGTTTTTGGCGTACGGCCAACATGTCCGTATGATGCTGTTTCCAGATATATCGGATTCCTGAGTTTCAGTCTTTGTTCAATTGCAGCCGGACGCAAGTCAAACAACTTTTTGATCTTATCGGCAATTTCTCCATCATGAAATTTTACTTTACTCCTGCCGTAAGTATTTACATAAATACCAACCGGTTCAGCTACGCCAATAGCATAAGACAACTGAACAAGCAATTCATCGGAAACTCCCGCTGCAACTAGGTTTTTGGCAATATGACGCGCTGCATAAGCTGCTGATCGGTCTACTTTAGAGGGATCTTTACCCGAGAAAGCACCACCTCCGTGAGCACCTTTGCCACCATAGGTGTCGACAATAATCTTCCGGCCGGTAAGCCCTGTGTCGCCATGCGGTCCGCCAATTACGAACTTTCCGGTGGGATTTACATGGAGAATGAGCTTATCATCGAACAATTCCTGAACTCTTTTCGGGAGAAGTTTTTTTACCCGGGGGAGGAGAATGCTCTGAACATCAGATTTTATTTTTGCGAGCATACGAACGTCGTCCTTGTCGAAATCATCGTGCTGGGTAGAAACCACAATGGTATGGATTCGTCTGGGTTTATCATCGTCGCTGTATTCAATGGTTACCTGAGATTTGGAATCAGGACGAAGGTATTTCATTTCTTTTTCTTCGCGGCGAATAGCAGCAAGTTCTTTTAGCAGAATATGAGCCAGTTCAAGCGGCAGGGGCATATAATTATCTGTCTCCCTGCTTGCATATCCAAACATCATCCCCTGATCACCTGCACCCTGATCCATCGGATTGGCACGTTCCACTCCCCTGTTAATATCCTGGGACTGCTCATGAATAGCTGTTAAAACGCCACATGAATCGCCTTCGAACATATATTCGCTTTTGGTATATCCGATATTGTTGATTACATCACGGGCAACTTTCTGAACATCAATATAGGTGTTAGTTTTAACTTCACCAGCAAGGAAAACCTGTCCGGTTGTAACCATCGTTTCGCAGGCTACTTTTGATTGCGGATCAAAAGCAAGAAAATTATCAAGTAAAGCATCCGATATCTGATCGGCAACTTTATCGGGATGGCCTTCTGATA
>CAYOLQ010000209.1:0-4038 GCA_964404825.1 uncultured Chitinophaga sp. | reverse complement strand
GCCGCTTTTTATTGGCAAAAAAATATTTTTATTTCTCTTTTTGCTAAGTACTGTATGGACATTATTCCTCTTAAGCAGAATGTGAAGGATTTTAATGGTAGCTTTCATGAGGAAATAAAAAAATCGCAGAAAGACAGTGATTTGATTTTTACCACCCTAATTGATAACACAAAAAACGTTCGTAAGTCACTTACAGAAGTAAAAGAAACTCTCGCCATATCAATATTTCTGGTAATTCTTGTGATTTTCCTCTTTTTCAGAAGCTGGCTTATTGCCATCCGTCCGCTTATTGACATCCCCATATCTTTGATATCCACATTTTTTATAATGTATCTTCTGGGATTCTCGATTAACATTCTCACCCTGCTGGCAATAGTTCTGGCAACCGGGCTGGTTGTTGACGACGGGATAGTGGTCACGGAAAATATCTTCAGGAAGTTCGAAAGAGGAATGCCAATCCGGAGAGCTGCACTGGAAGGAAGTAAAGAAATATTTTTTGTCGTTATCTCAACATCAGCTACCCTTACAATTGTGTTTTTACCGGTGCTTTTTCTACAAGGGTTTGTGGGTAGCCTGTTTCGTGAATTCGGGATAGTTCTGGCAGGTGCAGTTCTGGTATCGGCATTTGTTTCACTAACAATAACACCTGTTTTAAATGTAGTACTTACCCGCAGGAAGACCGGGCACAGTAATTTTTACAACAAAACCGAACCCTTTTTCAACGGAATGGAATCCGGGTATAAAAAATTTCTTGCCTCCTTTATCCGTATCCGATGGATGGCCTGGGTAATTGTTGTGTTTTGCATTGCAATAGTTTTTTTAATCGGCAGTACTCTTCAGAGTGAAATAGCTCCTCTGGAGGATAAAAGCGGAATCCGTTTCCAGATGACAGGACCAGAAGGTGCAAGCTACAATTACATGATCAGTGCCGCCACCGAACTGGAAAATTTTCTTCTCGACAGCATTCCGGAAGCTGAATTCAGTTTTTTCTCTGTACCGGGTTTCGGAAGTTCAGGATTAAACAGTGCATTCGGACGCCTTGGTCTGACCCCACCCGGGCAAAGAGAAAGATCCCAGTCGGAAATCGCAAAAGATATCGGGAGAAAAGTATCCCAATTTAATAATATCCTTATTTTTCCTATAGAAGAACAAACAATTGCCGTTGGATTAGGATCAAGAGGTTCGTTGCCTGTTCAGTTTGTAATTCAGAACCTTGATTTTGAGAAGCTTAAAGCAATGATTCCTCAGTTTCTGGAGGCTGCCAGAAACGATAAGACCTTTCAGAATGTTGATGTAAACATGAAATTTAATAAACCTGAGCTGAATATTTCAATTGACAGAATACGTGCAAGGGAACTCGGATTAACGGTATCCGACATTGCCGATGTGATTCAGAGTGCATTCAGTGGCAGAAGACTCGACTATTTTATCATGAATGGCAGGCAATATCAGGTAATATCTCAGGTTAAATTAAACGACAGACAGGTACCTGAAGACATTTTAAAACTTTATGTAAGAAATGATAAAGGAGTAAATATATCCCTAGCAAACGTGTTGACAATCAAACCCAGTGCAAATCCCCCTTCATTATATCATTTTAACCGTTATAAATCGGCTACTTTTTCGGCATCTCTGGCCGAAGGTAAGGCCATCAGCGATGGAGTTGAAGCCATGCAGGCAATCGGAGACAAATTACTTGATGAAAGTTTTCAGACTTCTTTGAGCGGACCATCGAGAGATTACTCGGAGAGTTCATCAAATACTGCTTTTGCGTTTCTTCTTGCTCTTATCCTGATTTATCTGGTATTGGCGGCTCAATTTGAAAGTTTCAGAGATCCCCTTACAATAATGATAACTGTACCACTGGCAATTGCAGGAGCCGTATTAAGTTTATGGATATTCGGACAAACAATTAATATTTTCTCTCAGATCGGAATGATTATGCTTATTGGACTGGTAACCAAGAACGGGATATTGATTGTGGAGTTTGCCAACAAAAAACGTGAACAGGGTATCCCTATGCATCAGGCTGTTGTTGAAGCTGCCACACAGCGTCTGAGACCCATTCTTATGACAAGTCTTGCAACTTCCCTGGGAGCTCTGCCAATTGCCCTAAGCCTTGGCTCTGCAGCTTCAAGCCGTATTCCCTTAGGAATTGTTATTGTTGGCGGAATTATGTTTTCTCTGATACTTACCCTTTTCGTAATTCCGGCAGTCTATACCTATATTTCCGGCAAACGAAAAGTTCTTACACAGGAATCTGAAAATCTGAATCAGCAAATATGATAAAATGAAAAGTTTTTTAATTTTAATTCTCTTTTTTCTTACCCTGAATTCGGGTGCACAGCAGGTTCTGACGCTCACCGGCGCAATTGATACTGCTCTTTTAAATAATTTCGAAATTCAGATTGCACGCAACAGCACCGAGATAAGCAAAATTAATAATTCCTATGGAGTTGCAGGTGGATTGCCTTCTGTGAATATTAATGCGACGAATACCAATTCGCAATATGATCTGAATCAAAAACTCAGTACCGGTGTGGATATTAAGAAAAATGATGTTTCTAGTCATTCGGTAAATTCCGGGATTTCAGCAAGTATGTTATTATTTAACGGATTCAGAGTCCTTGCCACTAAAGAGAGATTAAATATTCTTGAATCGCAAAGCGAACTTGAACTTAATCAACAGATTCAAAATACAATTGCTGCAGTGATGCTCAGTTATTTTGATATCCTCAGACAGCAAAGCTACCTAGACATCATACAGAATTCCATTGATGTATCGCTCAAAAAGACAGAAATTATACAGGAAAGGTATAATGTCGGGATGGCAAATGATGCAGATCTTCTGCAGGCGCAAATGGATCTGAGTCTTGCCCGGCAAGATCTGCTGAGTCAGCAATTAATAATTGAGCAGGAAAAAATAAATCTTCTGGAAATAATCGGAGTCAGCGATTTTTTCCAGCTTACCATCCGGGATAGTATTGTTGTGGATCAGGGAATAGTGAAGGAAGATATTATAAGCTATCTTGAAAATAATCCCCAATATCTGTCTTCTGAACAACAGATCCTGATAAATGAACAAATCGTTAAAGAAATCCGTGCACAGCGTTATCCCTCGTTGAGAATAAGTACAGGCTACAATTTCAACTACAACAGCAGCACTGCAGGATTTAATCTTTTTACCCAGAATTACGGACCAACGGTTGGGGCAAGCCTTTTAATACCGGTTTTCAACGGAACCATATACAAATCGCAGCAGGATGTTGCAAAAATTAATGTAAAAAATGCTGAGTTAACAAAGGAGAATCTGTTAACGGCACTTACTGCCGATGCCATAAAAACCTACCAGGCCTACGAAAGTACTATACAACAGATTGGATCACAGCTGATTGTTTATGAAAATTCCAGAAAGCTTGTGGATATTGTAGTTCAGAGATTCCAGCTAAATCAGGCAACAATTCTGGATGTTAAAGCAGCTCAAACCAGTTTTGAAAATGCAGGGTATATGCTCATAAACCTGCAGTTTGGGGCGAAAGTCTCTGAGATAGAACTAAAACGATTGGTATATCAGCTGGGGAATGAGTAATTATTTTTTATTTAATTTACTATTCCTCATCCCGTAAAAGAAATAAATTACCAGGCCCAACAAAAACCAAAAAAGCAATCTGAGCCATGTGTCGTAGGGCAATGCGGCCATTTGCGCCAGACATATAGCAGCTCCGAGTAAGGGAACCAGAGGTACCCAGGGCGTTTTAAACGGTCGTGGAAGATCCGGGCGCTTTTTCCGCAAAACAATAATGCTTATACAAACGATAGTAAATGCAAGGAGAGTACCTATTGAAACCAACTCACCCAAAATGCTTATTGGCAAAACTCCGGCTAAAATAATCGCCACAACACCAGTAATAATGGTACTTACATAAGGTGTCTTAAAACGTGGATGCACCTTTGAGAAAACCGGTGGAAGCAATCCGTCCTTTGACATTGCATAAAAAATTCTGGGCTGCCCCATGAGCATAACCAAAATAACAGAAC
>CAYOLQ010000208.1:0-4056 GCA_964404825.1 uncultured Chitinophaga sp. | reverse complement strand
CATATCATATTATCTTCAATACAAGTCGATTTCAGGGTATCGTCCGCTCCTAGAAATTTGACCCACTCACCCCTTGCCTCTTTAAGACCACGGTTTGCGTTTGCTGATACGCCTGTGTTTTTTTCAGTACGCAGCAGAACTGTTCTATTGAATCTATTTTCATTTTCTTTTAACCATTTTTGACAAATAGTTACTGTACCATCAGTTGAGAAATCATCCGTAATTATAAGTTCGAGATTTTGCCATGATTGTTCTGAAACACTTTCAAGGGTCTCAACAACATATGGAGCAGAGTTGTATGTAGCAATCACTAACGAAACTAAGGAGTCAGACATTAAATTATGGAATAGAAGTTATTAATTTTTGGTCTCAGAAATTACCTTTTAAGTTTTCCGGAAATGTAAGTTTTTAAATCCAGAAGTTGGTTTAATTTCATGAGAGAGTATATAGTTGCTATAGAAAATACCGCAATGCCAAGAGAATATCGAAAAATTGAATTTTGCACTAAAATAGTCATGAATGAACCCACTACAATGCCATAGGTAATAAATAGCTTTCCGTAAAAAATTCCTGGGAAATCAAAATTATATTTTGACTTTAGAACGAAATATGAGAAAATCATACCAAAAAGGTAACTTATAATAAATGATATTCCAAGGCCATTTAATCCAAACAAATAATAGAAAAGAAGATTTACAAGTAAAATGAAAACTCCGGAAATTACTTCCATCGTCAAAAATAACTGCCCATTTCCTTTTGCAAGAAAAACGTAACCCATAGCCCAGGAAATTGCTTTGAATTGCATCCCCAGCACAGTAAGACTTGCGAACATCACTATGGGTAAAAATGCGGTTGAATATAAAAGCCGAACTACTATTGGCATCGTAATAATAAGTAGAGTTAATAACGGAGTCATTATTAGAATAGCAGTTTCAGCTTGTTGTGTAACGAGATTTTTTATTTTTTCATTATCAGATTGAATGGCGGAGAGTCGCGGGAAATAATCGGTTGCCATAGCCGTAAAGATTATTCCCGTATATTGCCCTACAACACCCCATCCTGCATTATACAAACCAACTTCGTCTATTCCAGCCCTGTTACTAATAAAAGCATTTAATATATAGGTGGAAAAAGATCCTAAAAAGCCTGCAATGGTCATGAATATTCCAAGTTTAGCCATTCCAAAACCAGAGTAGTATGTTTCCTTAAAGCTAAGTTCGGGTTTTTCAATTTTAATTTTTTTGGAATAATGCCATGAAAGAAACAGGCCGGTGATTGATGTTAATATCATTGCCGGAACAATTCCTTCGATCCCGAAGAAATAATATAAAGGGATGGATGTTATTAAACCCAAAGCAGACCCAATCACCCCAGCTTTTGCCATATCTTTTAATCTTCGGGTTCCCTGAAGTATAGCGCTTTGCCCTTTACTAATTGCCTGCAATAGCAAAGTTACAGAGAGCCAGACAAAAGCCCAGGTGTAATCCAGATTACCAAATGTCCAGATGCTCAGCATGGGAGCTAAGGAAATGGTAACAATTGCTCCCAGCAGGCCCGTAAACCACGACCATCTTCTAAGGGTCGTTATTGCTATTGAGATATTGCTCTGATTATTGCTGCCATGTGCTTCAGAGATGTCACGTACTGCACTAAATGCGATACCTAATCCGGTAATGGAGATTATTAATTGTAAAGGAGCATTAAGCAATCCCATAATGCCAACACCTGCAGTCCCCAGAAGAATAGCAACAAACTTAACCCTTACAATTCCAATAAGAATATTAATAACCTGCACTCCTCCAAATAGGGATGTGGCTTTAAAAATCTGACGGTATGATGATTGACTTTCAGACAATTATAAGGGTAATTATGCTCTAAATTGATTTATCATATCAACAACTTTAGAAGCTTCTTCATTTTTAATTATAGGACTCATTGGAATACTTAATACTTCATTATGTATTTGTTCGGTAAGGGGATAGGTTTTTGCATTCCATTCTTTATAAGCCAACTGCTTGTGAGGCGGAATGGGATAGTGGATTAATGTTTGAATACCTTGTTCACTCAGGAATTTTTGTAATTCATCGCGTTTTTTAAGACGAATGACAAAAAGATGCCAGACATGTGTGGGTTTTAAATCTGAATAATTTAAAAGCAAATGAAAGGGCAGAGTAATCTCAGAATTCTTTATATTTTTTAAATAGAATCCAGCTATTTCATTTCGTCGAAGATTATCGGCATCCAGTCGCGATAACTTAACTCTCAAAATTGCCGCCTGAATCTCATCAAGACGCGAATTCAATCCCTTGAAATCATTTACATATTTTCTGGTTGAGCCATAGTTTGCCAGGGTCCGGATCATATTGCCAAGCTCGTCATCATCGGTTGTAACTGCACCGCCGTCTCCAAGTGCTCCAATATTTTTCCCGGGATAAAAACTGTGTCCCGATGCGTGACCCAAGGAACCGGTTCTTCGTGTCAGATTTTTAGAACCTGAATCTGGAACCTTTGTTTCATGTCTCTTTCGTGCTTCCTGAAAGAAAGCTCCGGCAGCCTGTGCATTGTCTTCAATTAATCTGAGATCATACTTTTTAGCTAAATCTTCAAGTTCATTTGACCAGCAAACATTTCCATAAAGGTGAACAACCATAATTGCCCTTGTTCTTGGAGTGATGTGTTGTTCGATCAGGGAAATATTGAGGTTATAGGTAGTTATATCCGGTTCAACAAGAACTGGTTTCAACCGGTTATCGGAAATTGCAAGGATGGATGCAATATAAGTATTAGCCGGCACAATGACCTCATCACCTTCCTTCATTACTCCTAATTCAATCCATGCTTTCAGAATCAGTCTGAGCGCATCTAGTCCATTGGCAACACCAATGCAATGCCTGGTTCCAATATATTTTGCATATTCCTGTTCAAATGAATTAACTTCATTACCCAAAAGATACCAGCCTGAATCCAAAACACGCTGAACAGCTTGACTGAGTTCAGGTTCGAAGGAATCATTAATTAATTTAAGATCGAGAAATTTAATCATTTTTTCTACATATATTCCAGATTTCAGTACCCATATCTGGCATGTGTTCTATCATTTTATCAAGACCGTCAAGAATATTTTTTCTTATAATTCCCCTGTTCATCAAATCATCCATTTGATCATGGGTAAAGGGCTTTACAAAGTATGAGCCAGAATCATACACCTTGAATTTATTTGTTTCAAGCAATGTATTAAAAGAGTCAATGTCATAGACATTCTGCCTGTTAAAAAGCGCATCATGTCCGGACTTCTGGTATATATTATCAATCAGGCCCATTTCTAATGCCAGCAACCTGTGAAATGATTTCGCATTTGGAACAAATGAGTAAACAACAGTATTATCGTTACATAATTCTCTGATTGTCCTTAGCACTTTATCAGGATTGTCAATTTCATGCAAAAATCCTCCGACAACAATAAAATCGAATGTTTCCTTTTTCAGTTGTTCTACGACATTTTCAATCAGGTCATTAATTATGAAAACATTGGGTATTGTTTTAGCCATTGAATGTGCCAATTCACAGAATACTTTTCCTGGTTCAACAACAACCATTTTTTCAAAAGTATTAATATGCTGGAAAAGAGGATCTGCTCCACATCCGATTTCAAGGAATTTGCCATGCGGAAACTTTTTTATTGTTTCAAGTATTTTATTCTTACGATATTCCCGAAGGATATCCTCAAAAGGGAGATCAATATAATTTTTCTCATATTCACTATGATCCTCCTGCTCTTTTTTTTCCGACTTATTAAGCATAATGTTTTTTTCCTCCTCCGTGAAACTCCTGAGAAGCCTTGCAGGAGTTCCTCCAATTATTGAAAATGCCGGAAAAGATTTGTTAACAAAGCTGTGTGCAGCAACAACACAATACTCTCCTAAGGTAACATTAGGCATAATTATTGCGCTTGCGCCAATCCAGCAATCATTCCCGATATTGATCGGCCCTTTTTCAATTGGAAAAACTTTAAGCATTCCTGGTGATGCATTGGGACCAGAATCATCCATTATATTA
>CAYOLQ010000207.1:0-4104 GCA_964404825.1 uncultured Chitinophaga sp. | reverse complement strand
CCCCGAAACTTTCTGAACCTATCTGAATGCATTTTGCCGGTTTTTATATACTTTTGTTCAGGTTTCATTCTAATTGATTGAGTTTTATCGGGTAATCCATGCGGTTTATATAAGTGGTAAACGGTTAGGGTTCCCGGAACAGTTGATTTTTACAAAAGATTGAAAATAAACGAATTACGAATCAGAAGTGTCGTATTCCCACACCGGCAACTTTTTTTATCCGGTTCAATCAGTTTGGCTACATAGCGTCTTTGAAATTATATTTTTATTCTGACACCACTTTTTTCAGCCATGATAAAAAAATTACTCCTTTCCCTTATTGTCTGCCTTATTTTTTCTTCCTGTCTGAAAAAAAAGGTTTTTGATAATACTACAATCGACAACAACGAAGAGCTTCAGGAGTATATCCTCCAGGGATGGAATACCTGGGATAATCCAAATCTTCTGAATTTTGTATATATGCCGGAAGGATTATCCATTAAGCTCAATTTCAGAGTTAGTTACAGGGTTGGATATCCTTATTTTCTTGATGAGAATTACATCAATTCGAAGGATCCCAAAGCAGCCGTTATTACTCCTGTTGCACATTCCTACGATGGCAGATATATCGATATGATTCTCTCATGGCAGGGAATGAAAGCCAGAATTCAGGTTGCAAGGGAGAGAAGAGATATTATGATCCTGTATACACCCATTGAGATCCCTGAACATCCCCATCTTATGATTCTTGAAACCGGACTTCTCTATAATAAACCGGGAAGAATCGAAAAAAACAAAAACACAATTCAGGCCGATGCCGGACAAAAAACCTTTTCAATACAAACCTCGGCTGAAGAGCAGATTGTCCCCCTCGCGCTTCCATCGCCCTATTTTGTTGTGGGATCAGAAAAAGAAACGGCCTTCTTCACCGGATATGGAAGAAACATAGAAAATATTAAGGAATACATCGAAAAACGCAGGGAAATCTATGAGGAACAGCAGGCAAAATACGGCGATTTAGCTCAGGCTCACGATGCTATGAGAAATCTCCTGGGATGGAATATAATCTACGATCCGGTTAATAACCGCGCAATCACCCCCGTATCACGCGCATGGAACGAAAACTGGGGAGGTTATGTTTTGTTCGACTGGGATACCTATTTCACTGCGGCAATGTTTGCCCTGGACGATAAGTTTCATGCCTATTCCAACGCTATTGCCATCACAAATTCTATTACCCCGGAAGGTTTTATTCCCAACTTTGCCTCAGCCCTTGGAAATAAGTCCTCTTTTGACCGCTCCCAACCTCCCGTGGGAAGCATTGTCTGCAAACTAATTTATGAGAAGTATCAAGACAAATGGTTTCTTAACGAAGTGTATGATAAACTTTTATCCTGGAACCGCTGGTGGGACAAAGCACGCAACAATAATGGCTTTCTTTCATGGGGATCGGATCCCAATAAAGAAGTTAATGACGGATTCAGCAAACAGGCTGCTATGTACGAATCGGGTCTGGATAATTCACCCCTTTTTGACGATGCAATTTTTAACGAGCAATCTCATCTGCTTGATCTTGCATCTGTTGACCTTATGAGTTATTATATAGCCGACTGCAAAGCACTTGCTTTCATTGCAACAGAACTGGGTAAAGCAGAGGATGCAACTGAACTTCTCGAAAGGGCTGAAAAATACAGTAGTAAACTTAACGAATTGTGGGATGAGGAGTCGGGGATATACAGAGACAAAGATTTGGTAAAAAACGAATTTTCCGCTCATCTTTCACCCGGGAATTTCTATCCTCTGCTTGCCGGCGTTCCAACACAGCAACAGGCTGAAAGAATGATAAACGAACATTTCTTAAACCCTGAGGAATTCTTTGGTGAATTTATGATTCCCTCAATTGCCAGAAACGATCCCGGTTTCCCCGATAACGAATACTGGAGAGGAAGAATCTGGGCTCCGATGAATTTCCTCGTTTACCTCGGACTTCGCAACTACGATCTTCCCGAAGCCAGAAAACTTTTGGCTGAAAAGTCACTAAACCTTCTGATGAAAGAATGGAAAGAAAATCACAGAGTTCATGAAAATTACAATGCTGTTACCGGCGTTGGAGCTGATGTGAAAAGCAGCGACAGCTTTTATTCCTGGGGGGGATTACTTGCTCTCATTCCGCTGATGGAGCAAGGATATTGGTAAACCGTGTTATACAACTTAAGATAATGAAGTTCCTTTTTACACCTTTTCTGTTTGTATTGCTCCTTATTGGTTCTTGCACCATCTACGAGGATTTTGACATGGAAAAGTCGTTTGTCATGGAAATAGGCGACACATCAAAGATTGCCATCGGAGCTGAAAACTGGACAGGACCGGAGGATTGTTCAGCAACCGCATACATGAACAGAACAAAAACCGGACTGCTGCTAACCATTCGTGTTAAAGATGATTCTGTGCGAACAGGCAATGAGTTCTCTTACATGAACGATGGAGTGGAGATTTATATGGATCTGCGCCCACCCCGTTTAATCAGAAGAAATGCTTACGAAAAAGGTGTTTTTCAGGCAGTTATCATTCCCCTCCCCGGAAAGAAAAATGTTGCTCCCATTGAATGGTATCCAAAAAATTACAATTCTGAAGTAACAGGTGCAAGTGCTTGGACACAGCTTTTCGACAGCAGTTACGTTGTTCAGGTTTACCTTCCCTTTTCCAGTTTGAAAAGAAACCATTTCTGGCCCCGTTCACAGTTTAAGATGGATATTGCCATTAACGATGCAGATAGCGTTAACCGCGAAACTCAGATAATGTGGAGAGGAAAAGCTGACAACTGGAATAATCCTGTAAATTTTAGCCTTGTAAGCCTTCCTGAGGAAAAAGCCGTAAGTACCAGAGCGAAAAAGGAGAACCCGGGGAAGCCAAATGTTTTGCTCATTTTAACCGATCAGCAAACCATGTCGGCTATGGGAGCCTACGGCAATCCATATGTACATACACCGAATATGGACGCACTTGCTGCTGCCGGTATTCGTTTTACCCAATCGTATTGCACTTCACCCGACTGTTCGCCTGCCAAAAGTTCAATTGTTTATAGCAGGTACCCACACCAGACCGGAGTAAATTATAACGGAATTAAACCCGACAGCAGTCTTCTGAATATGGGTCAGATTTTCAGAAACGCAGGCTACAACACAATCTGGGGAGGAAAATGGCAGCTTCCGGAAAATTATCCTCATGTCTCGGAAACTGCTTCTATACCCGGATTCTCTCTGGTTAATTTTTTATCTCCCGGGAAAACAACTGAAACCGGCAGTGAAACGGATGGCCCTCTGGCAGAAGCTATGGTTAAGCAATTGCAGCGACATCCCGATCAGCCCTGGCTGATGGTTGTCTCATTTCAGAATCCGCACGATATTGGTATTGCAGCAGTTCAGCCTGATGCATATTTGCCTGCATTCAATCCCCAAAGTCTGGCACCCATGCCGGTCAATTCCGAACCCGGCTCCGCAGAACCGCAATTTTTAAAAGATTTAAGAACAAATGAAACTGTAAATTCTGAGCTATTTATGACTCAGAAGTTTAGTCCGGGGGAATGGAGAAATTACCTGTATCAGTATTACCGGCTTATTGAGAATGTTGATTTTGAAATAGGAAAAGTAATTGCCGGGCTTGAGAAGCAGGGATATGATGAAAACACACTTATTATTTTCACAAGCGATCATGGTGACGGGGCAACTGCGCACAAATGGGCCGGAAGCTTATCTCCTTATGAAGAATCAATGAAGGTGCCCTTAATCATTAGCTGGTTCGGCAAAAGTTTTTCAACCGATCAAAGTGATCATCTTGTGTCCGGTATAGACATTCTTCCTACAATGCTCGATTTTGTTGGAGTACCTGTTCCCTCTGACCTTGAGGGTAAAAGTCTTAAATCCTTAATTGAAAATCCTGATACTATTTTAAGGGAGTTTCTTGTCAGTGAGATTGCTTCCGATCCTCAGCATCCTGAACGACTCGGAAGGATGATACGCTACAAAAATTATAAGTACGTTTTATATTCTTATGGGAATTCCAACGAGCAACTTTTTGATCTCAGGGATGATCCGGGTGAAATGCAAAACCTGGCGAATTCATCAA
>CAYOLQ010000206.1:3530-4137 GCA_964404825.1 uncultured Chitinophaga sp. | reverse complement strand
TAAAATCCGTTTGGTGGCCGGAATGGACTACCTTGAAACCGAAGAAAACATGACAGGCTTCACTGAAGCGGATTCGTTGTCGTGGAAAATCGTTTGGAACAATTTTCGGCCTGAATACCGTTACTGTCCCAACCGATCGGGAGTCCGGATCGACAAAGTGAAAAAAGGTTATAGCAACTTTTCGGAAGATGAATACCGGCAAGCACGAGCCTGCTATTTATTCATGACTTATGTTTTTATGGACGAGGCACTTATGCCAATGCGCAACATGCTGAGCGGGCATCCGAATTTTCTGGCCGACATCAAAGGTGTACCGGGTCTGGCTGCATTTCTTTTTCCCGATCATCCTCAGGCCAGAGAAATGGCAGATCACTTTGAAAAGGCAACAGCTTTGAACCTGAGATACCATACGCGTCCTGACGAACCGGCATGGGAAGCCAAAGGGGGCCGCAGGACCGAAAACCTTGGGGTCTACACCTGGGCATTTCTGAGACCGACTCTGAAAACCAGCTTTTTGCTCCATCATTTCTATGACGGGAAAAATCGTATGTTACAGCCCAATATTTCTTTATACGCCGGTTGGCTTTTAAATGGATTGACATCACCC
>CAYOLQ010000206.1:1397-3520 GCA_964404825.1 uncultured Chitinophaga sp. | reverse complement strand
GTGTCCATCCTCCGCAAGGGGCTCATTCCAGTGGACTACCCCCTTCAAACCTGATGCATATGCTTGGACAGGAATTGATGTACTATGATCCTCTGCTTGCTGAACATATATTTTGGGTGACATCACCGGATGATAATGGATTTGAAGCCGGTAGATTCAATCCATGGGATGGGCCTGCAAAAACAGTCTTTCAGGCTACCGGAGGAGGAACCAATCCCCACCTTAAATCGGAGAAATATACCGGTTATGGTTTCACTCTTCGGAATAATTTCGGGGAGAAGGATGAAAT
Source organism: uncultured Chitinophaga sp. (assembly GCA_964404825.1). Taxonomy (GTDB): domain Bacteria; phylum Bacteroidota; class Bacteroidia; order Bacteroidales; genus JACJXF01. The sequence goes on along the minus strand of CAYOLQ010000206.1, from coordinate 3,231 downwards.
GTATGTCCATTTGCAGCAGATCGACGATGGTCCTAATTACCGCTGGGGAAGGGCAGGTAAGGGTGGTAACGGTATCATTTATTTCTATGCCGGAGGGAAGCGTTACAGTCATAACGGGATTGAAGATGTAGGCGATGCGCCTATGGGAGATACAGAACGTTGTACCAATTTCGGAGTAAAAAAGGAGAAGAGCTACCGCTGTATAGGCGACTATCGAAGTGTCGGGCGAAATGATCTGACCGATCCTTTATATGATTTTGGCTTTGCCCAGTTTGCCTCCATACAGGCCAACAACGAAGCAGCTCCTGAGTACAAGTCCCGCAGCGTGCTGATGTCGGGCAACGATTACATACTGATTTTAGATGATGTAAAAGATAATTCGGTTGAGGGCAGGCTGTCGTGGTGTGTAGGGAAAGATGACGATTTTCCGGTTATTAATCAGCTCAAGCCAGGTATTCAGGCAGTAGATGCAAATATTCAGCCATCGAAGACTCCATATCACGACGATAAGGGTGTCATATTGATCAAAGGTCGTTATTATGATGGCAAAGGTGATTTTCTTACCCTGGTAACCCACCGCGAAAAAATCAATCCTGTTTTGGAAAACGGCGCTTACCGGATTAGTAAGCCTGATGGTTCAACAGAATGGGTTTTTCGTGATGATCACAAGCTTGTTTTCGGCAAGGGTGAACTGATATTTGAAGGAGATGCAGGGATAATCAGGCAATCGCCGGATAAAAATTCATATGAAGCCGCCCTGTTCCAGGGGAAAAAGATTGGTATTCCGGGCCTTCTTGCAGAATTTGTTGAAGTTCCGCAATATGCAGGTATGAGCATGAAGAACACAAGCAGTGGTTTTGCCGGGATTATCCAGGTGAGGAAAGAAATCGCGCTGCAATTTTCACTGAAATCTTCAATAAAAGGATTGGTTTTCTACCTTGACGGGAAAGAAGTCGCATTGAAAAACACAGGAATAAATAGTTATACAATCCCAATTCCGGCAGGGAAGCATGGCTGGCAATGGACGAATGCAGGGGTAATCCCGGGTGCACCGGTCATTACAAGGTCGGTGAGCGGGGCAAGCTGGTGCGAACTGGAATGGTCGTCAGTTGCCGGGGCAACAGCCTATGTCTTACAAAAAAGTACAGATGGCGGTCTAAACTGGAACAATGTAGCCGAAGTTATCGGAACAAAATATAAACTGACAGGTTTAACTAATGGAAAGAAAGTCCATGTTTGCATACGTGCAAAAGGAAAAGGTGGCTTTAGCGAACCATCCGGCGACTATCCGGTTTACCCGGAAACCGCAAAACCCCATGCTCCGGAAGGTTTGATTGCACTAAAAGAGGGAAACAATGTCAGTTTGAGCTGGGGCCAGGTATTGGGTGCCGACCAATATACATTATATCAACGGGAAAAAGGATCAGCTGATTTTAAGGCGGCTTATTCCGGAACCAATCGGGTTGCAAAGGTAAAGTTAGCTAATGACCTGAAAATATACGAATTCGGTGTAACCGCAACTAACGGAAACGGGGAAGGTGCTAAAAGCGTGTTATCCGACACTGATGAAAACCGCATCATCAACTGGTATCCTATACCCGGAGAAATATTCAGGCGCGATACAGAAAGTCAGGAAAATGGTTATAACGAATATAATCATTGGATTGAACAGGAAATGCCGGTATTAAAATATCCGTTTCAGATGGAGAAATAATTTAACTTAAAATATTAAAATAAATACGCAAGTAAGTGATGATATAAGAACAAACGCCATGGCAAATACAAATACTCAAATCCATATTCAGGTTGTTTTGCCGTCCAGGATCGGGTTCCC
>CAYOLQ010000206.1:0-1387 GCA_964404825.1 uncultured Chitinophaga sp. | reverse complement strand
ACAGGAAATGCCGGTATTAAAATATCCGTTTCAGATGGAGAAATAATTGAACTCAAAAGATATGAACACAATTAATCCAAAGGTTTCCGGAAAAACGTATGTTATGATAATGAAAAACTTATTTTTCTTATTAGTAATTTTTGTACTAATCAGTTGCGAAAAGCAGAACCAGCTGATCAGATATGTTAATCCTTTCATCGGGACTATCTTTGAGGGACATGTTTACCCTGGGGCAACTCTTCCCTTTGGTATGGTGCAGCTCAGTCCTGATAACGGACTGACAGAGCAGGATAAGTATGAGGGGTACTGTGCCGGGTACTCATATACAAAAAACATGGTGAAAGGTTTCAGTCACACTCACCTGAGCGGTACAGGCAGACCTGACCTGGGAGATATTTCCGTCTTGCCAATGGTTGGTCAGGAGCCTTCGATTGCTGATATCCGGAGCGAAATTTCACATAAAGAAGAAAGCGCCACTGCAGGTTATTATTCTGTAATGTTAAAAAGTTTTAATATTAACGCTGAGCTTACAACTGCCCAAAGATGTGGCTTTCACCGGTACACCTTTCCTAAAAGCCAGAAATCAATAATTCGTTTTGACTTAGCTTATGGTGCTGGAAATGATGTTGCGGTGGATTGCTACTTTAAGAAAATAAGCGCCACCAGATTTGTGGGATATCGTATTTCAAAATCATCATTCACAAAGGACCAACGTGTTTACTTTGCTGCCGAACTGTGCAAGCCTGTCGCTGACCTCGTGCTTTTTTGCGATAGCAGCCAGGGAGGATTTTCCAAATTAAACTGCTGATAGAATGAACTAATTACTGTATGATTAGCACTAATTTTTTCTTAACTTAATATAGTATTAATTTTAAAACATTTTAACATGGACCATTTTTACCACATCAAATCCGTTCTTTTAGTATTGATTTTTCTGATTATCTCAAACCTGTCATGGGCACAGGAAACGGTTGAAATCTATCCCAACCTGAAAACACAAAAGAAACTTAAGTTGTGTGCTACTTTTATAGGTCTTTCTGACACAATATTTCTGACAACCCTTGAGTCGGCAATTGACAAGTATGGAATAGATATGGTCCAAACTCATGGCTTTAATAGTGATAAGTGGCTTACATACAAAGGATATGATAAGTTAAAAGCAAATCCCGATCAGAACTTCATCAATAAGGCCAGGAGTTACTATAAAAGGATAAAAAGCAAAGGCGTCTATCTGATCATTAGTGGTGGGGAACCGGTTTGTCCCAAAGATATTTTCGAAAAATACCCGGAAATGAAAATGATTAACAATAATAAATTCTGGAAGTTTGTTGAGGACAAGACCAAAGAGCTTTACGATGTGATACCTGAGATGGATTGTTTTGAGATT
>CAYOLQ010000205.1:0-4150 GCA_964404825.1 uncultured Chitinophaga sp. | reverse complement strand
AGTTTTTTGATTCGGAAATATTTTGTACAAAAGCTTCAACTTTGGAAAAGTTTTATAAATAATTGAAAAGCCCTCTATTTTGCAATTGTCTTAAATGACCAGGTCGGGCTGAAGGCAACCTTATTCCCCTCATACTTGGCCACTACATACCAGAAATAGGTAGTCGAATTGTTTAGTGTCCCTACAGTTACTTCCTGTGCAGAAATATCCTCGCCAACCAACTTCTGAACTGTTGAATTTGATTCGAAAATGTAAATATTGTAAGTCAGGACAACACTTGATTTTTTGCCTTCAATTTTCCATTTTAATAAAACCCCTAACGACTGGTCCATAGCGCCGTTTCCGGGAACAGGATCAAAAATGTTCACATTCCCAACATCTTTGTCATCTTTGAAAATCAAAAAATCCAGCTGCGCACTCTCTTCACTGTAAACGGCAACGGATAAAGAATTGCTCAGGTAATCCTTCTTCTTGATACTGACAGCCACGTCGCCGACTTTAATTTTTGAGATGGTAAACTTACCCTCAGCATCAGTTAAAACTGAAGTACTTGCAGGGCTGGTCGTAACGAGCACCCCCTGGACAGGCCGATAAAATTCGGCATCCAATACCGTGCCATTTATTGACCCATAATCAATTATATCCAGCTTTACCTCATCACATGAAGTAATTGATGCCAGAAATAAACAAAATGCTATATATATTATTTTTTTCATGATCCTATGATTAATAATGAGCTGTTTTTTGTTTCAACTTATATAAATAGACCTTCATCCCCAATGAAATTCCCCAGGTCATGTCATTGTTCTGGCCACTTGCGGCACCATCAAACCGGTCGCTCAGGTAATAATTCCATCCGGAGGAAACAGAGAAGCCCAGGTTCTTCCTTAACATATACTCCATACCAAATGAGCCGTTTATTTTTGGGAAATACATATCGCCCGACAATCCAACGCCGTTGGAATGATGGTCGACCCCTCCTCCAACACTTAAATATGGGGTGAATTTATCATATGGAAGAAATATATACCGCAGCGAAAGGTCACCGAAATAGGAATAATCATCCACTTTTTTCTGAACCATCAAACCGCGATAACCAATTTCAGAATCTATAATGAAGTGGCGACTGACAGCAGCCCCAATTGTCAAAGATGTTTTCGGACGGATATCGCCGGTGGTAAAGTCGCCGTAATACCTGCTTGAACCAACCGATGCCCCTAATGCTATTTTGCCCCGGTTTTCCATTTCCATTTTACGGCCTAAAGGATCAGAACTGTAGTTGATCCGCTTCTCATCAATATAATTTGTAAATGAAACTGATGCACTGTCTTTAGGGTTCTTCAGGCCCCATAATTTATCCTGGACCCCTTCAATTATAAGGCTTTCAACAGCTTTTTCAATGGCTTCGGTAACACAAATCTCAATTGGTTCGTTATAGGTAAAGCCTGTTTCTGCCTCGAGTAATCGTTTCGATTTTACATATCTGAATAAACCTAACGAAACTTCCTGAGATAGAATTGATTTTGTAGTATAAACGGTTTTCAAAACTTTACCGTTGGAAGTTGATACTGCCCGGATGTAAATACTTACCCTGTCTTCGCGATACTGACCGGAAATATCAGCGCCAAAATATCTGACACCGGCCCCTCCGGTTAAAATATTTGATTCATAGGAGATGATACCGCCTTCAAGGATAACTCCGGCAAACAATAGTGGTGGTAATAACGAACTGCTATTTTCTTCAACACCTTCGTATTGTGCCCGGCTGCTCCTGATAATCTTTCTCTCATTCAATAAATTAGCCATATTTTCGCGCTCAATCGGAATGAACCAGCCCGATTCTTCCAGTGCACGGATTAATATGGTTGTAGCCCCCTGTGTTACAGCTGTTGACCAGTTGGCGCCAGTTTCCGAAGGTTTATACTGGCCTGTCTGGTCACGAAATTTATAAACTGCCGTAACGATTTTTTCCTGAGGTTGTGGAAGGCCCAAAAGTGTTTTCTTGGCCGGGGTTTCCGGGCCAAGAATTGCCCTTCTGGGTTTGAACGGCTGATGCATGTATGGTCCGCAAGCTGCCACCAGGACCACCATAATCAGCACAAAAAGAACCCTTAACAGAATGGTTTTCTGCGACATGATATGAACGATATATGTGGGAATAATTAAAAATACGGAACTGAAACAGTGGTCTGACTACCGGTTTTATTATCCACGATAGTAATGTTCAGCCCATTTGCATTATCACCAACTTCAATCTGATAATCGCCCAATACATAAGTTCCCGCGCTTAATGCGTCTTCGCCAAACTGTTTCGCAACAATCTGTCGCGAAAGCTGACTTAAAATCTGTCGGTTCAGGCTTTCTGAAAAATCCTTTAACGGATCGGTCTTGTACATGCTGTATGGATCAGCGCCGGTTTCCTTGATATCGTTCTGCGCCTGTGCCGAACTCATTAACCAGCTGTAGTTGTAAGGGTTTCCCCCAAAAGCAGGGTTTTTAGGTGTGTAAACCAAATCCTGAGCGTATGTTTTTCCTGCCACGAAAAAAAATACAATAAATAATGTAAATAAAATCCTCATTGTGTGTGGTTCTGATAAATAGAAGGTTAAAAAAATGTTTAAAATATACCTGACCCGGACATATCATCGCCGTTCAGTTGCTTCATAATTTCCTCATAATTTGCCAGGTAACTCTGAGTAGTCATAATTGCATCGACCGACAAACCTTCAATAATATCCTGACGGGGCTGAAGGATTGACTGGTAAACCGGAATGTCGTTGATTAAGACAACAATCAGGGTGGAGGTTAAACGGAAAGGCTTTTCGCTAACGGTAATGGTGAAATTTTTTGCACCAGCCGGGACGATCCAACTGCTGTAAAACAAATCGTAAAAGTCTTTTCCTGCTTTTGTTTTTGTATCATCTACCAGCAACCCATCAATTTCGATCTCATAGTTGGCTGCTTTTGCAGGTTGTTTCTGTTTTACCACCTGCTCAAACAGCTTTTTTAATGGTTCGGGCACTGGTTTTGTCTTTATGCTGTCCTTCTGATTCATAGAGGGATTGCATAATAGAGCCGGAAGTAACAGGGTTGCAAGGGTAACCATGGTCTATTTCATTGGAAATGAGAAGTACGACTGGTCAATCACCACTTTCATGTCCTTGCCGGTTTGCGTGATTTCGACCCCGCCAAGCGTGTTCAGGAACCCGTTGCTAACCTGCAAACTCAGGTGATCTCCAGATTGGGTAAACTTGTTTCCGTTTTGTTTCGATTTTGATTCTTCGGTTGCGTTCAACTGGAGGTTTTCGCCCAACTGGACGACCGTATCGAACGAGATTTTTTCGGTGGTATTTTCCTGGGTGTACCCGCTTACCGTATTGTTCGAACCTTTCTGGAGGATCATCAGGTAATTGTTGTCCCCTTTTTGCGAAGCCTTAGCCGAATTGTCGGTTCCCTGCTGAACGGCCATTACCCCGTTGTTGTTCCCATCCTGGGTTACGGTAAGCTTGTTGCCTTCGCCGGCCACTTCGTAACTGTTATCGGTTCCTTTGTGCCCGTAAGCATAGGCGTTGCCATTGCCGTTATCCAGTCCATAACCAAAATGATTGCCCCTGTTTCCGCTTTCTTCTGCAGCCAGATACCCCAACTGAAAACTCAGCAACAGGTTATTGCTACCGGCCTGCCCCAGAGTTAATTCGTTCGAATTACCGATCTGGAAATTAAACGACTGGTTAGTCGATGCCCCGGCGAAATCGCTATGCTGGCTGATCCCAACTTTATTCTGATCGCCAATTTGCTGGGTGAGCACCACATTGCCGACCGCACGGTTCAGCGTCTGGAAACTCATGATATCTGCCACACCCGGTAAATTGATTTGTAGAATGGGTTTGTTGTTCCCCAGATTCGGATTGCACAGAATTTCCTGCGAAAAACCCTGTATAGAAATCACCAGAAAGACAATCAGTAAATTAGTTGTACGCTTCATAATTATAAATTTAATGACCCCGGCCCAAACGGACCGGGGATTAAACCATCACACATAAAGGATAAAGGTACTAACCTTTTCCGGTTTTGAAGATGGTGGCAGGAAATTTTATTATTGTTGAGAAACACTTGCCTGATTGGAGTTACCTAATTGGGTAACATCAAC
>CAYOLQ010000204.1:0-4195 GCA_964404825.1 uncultured Chitinophaga sp. | reverse complement strand
TCTAATCCCGATCTATCGGGAAACTACCGCACCAATACTTTTTATTCAAACAGGCTGGTATTCTAATCCCGATCTATCGGGGAACTACCGTACCATTTTTAAATGCCATGCAAAATTAGTTTAATTTTTAATTCTGCAAAATAAATTTGAAAATAAAATTAAAGCTATTTCAATGATTTACTTTTAAACTCGCAGCATATACAAAAAGCGTGTCCTGTCCAGTCAAGCGTACATCGACAGTAAATTCCTTAAACGCTATTCTTCAGATATTTCAATCTTTTCAATTACATCACCTCCTCTGATAGAATCAATTACATCAATTCCTTCATAAACTTTCCCAAAACAGGTATGATTCCGATCCAGATGCTGTGTGTTTTTGCGGTTATGACAGATGAAAAACTGTGAACCACCTGTATTTCTTCCTGCATGTGCCATACTAAGCACTCCTCTGTCATGGTACTGGTTGTCACCCTCTAACTCACATTTAATGGTATAACCCGGTCCTCCCATTCCTGTGCCGTCAGGACAACCACCCTGAACAACAAAATCCGGAATTACACGATGAAATGTAAGTCCGTCGTAATATCCGCTTTTTGCAAGTTTAACAAAATTCGCAACGGTACCCGGAGCATCCTTATCGTAGAAATTAATTTTCATTACACCTTTTGATGTGGTCATTATGGCTTTTGACATGATTGTGTGGATTTAAATTCAAAAAAACAAAAGTACCAAATAAATTTAGAATTTAGAATTTAGAATTTAGAATTCTGAGTATGTTGTATGGTTAGCAGCTATTGCCGTCGCTTACTCCAAATCCAGTTGAGAAAGCGCGCAAGGTTTCCCCTTTCCGCGTGCCGCTGAAGCTTTAGCGCTCTGCCATCGGCAAGCCTATGGCGGCCGGTGGGAGGCGCAAGGGGCCAGGGGTAGAGGGGGGAAGGTAGAATTTAGAATTTAGAATTTAGAATTCAGAATTCAGAATTCAGAATTAGCCACAACTGCTCTTATGTATTTTCCTTTTCCGGCCGGAAAACGGATGAGTCAGATATAACCTTCATCTCACGGAACCCTGAAAAATAAAGCCAGACAAGATAGGGCACAAAAGCAAGCAGGAGTAAATAAATCTGAGACAGAATTAGGAAATCATAGATTCCATGCAGCAAAACCGGAATAAATAATGCTTTTAGCAGAAAAGGTCTGCGAATCTCCTTATACATATGGGCAATTCCGAAATAATACCCCATTCTTACTCCAAATAATGCATGAGCCGGAACAGCGGTCACAGCTCTCATAAGTGCTACCTTCAATCCCCCTTCCGATACATAAAGAATATTCTCAACAGCAGCAAATCCAAGCGAAACGAACACTGCATAAACAATTCCATCGAACTTTTCATTAAAATTCGGATTACGCCAGATAAGCAGGTACAGTAAAAGAAATTTAAATACCTCTTCCGTAAAACCTGCTACCACAAAGGATGTATAAAAAGCATCTGCGGTTTTTCCCAGAATGGGTCGGATGTTTTCGAATAAATGTCCGGCAAATATAACGGGAATAACTATGAAAGCCCCGCCCAACAATGATTTAAAGAGTAAACCAACTGGCTCCTTTTCATATTTATCCCTGATATACACATAAAAGAGAATAATAAAAACCGGAGGGAGTGACAGTAACACCAACTCCATGATTACCAGGGGTATGAAGAAAAATTGTTATAGTCCTGTCCAAAAGGTGAATGTGGATATGGATTGCTCCAGTCTGAAACCCTTATCTCCGCCCCCACTGTGAAATTCCCGAAATTGAGAGATGATCCGAATGAAAAACTACTAGTCGGTAAATTATATAGAGGCATAGCTCCAGCCAATTGTCTTATGCCTGTTCCGTAAATACTTAATCTATTATTTAACTGGTATTTAGCGGATCCAAATACCGCAAGTGAATTAAATGAATTATTTATTCCTGATTCCTGCATGCTGTTTTTCATCCGGGGATAGAAACGACCTGCAATTAGTCCAGCTTCAACGGAAAATTTTGGAGTAACAGGGTAACGAAGAAATGGTGAAACGGTGAGCCCTGTAATGGATCCATAACGAGGTATGTAGGTAAAACTGCTGCCAACGGTATAATGGAACTCAGTTTTTTGCCTTAGTCCAAAAAAGTTAGTGGTTTCAGAACTATCCAAAGATTCAGCATACTGGCTGAATGCCTGAATGGGCAGTATCAGGAATAACAGGACCAAAAATATTTGTATGAACTTATTGTAAAGCATATCTGTCCTTGTAAATCAGGAAGTAAAATTACTCAGAAAACTAACAAATATCTGTAAAGTTATTTAAGAATACTGTTAAAAATATTTAAATTCATTCCAATAATCTCTTAAACTACTTGATTCTCAACAAATCCACCCAGTTTCAGGTACCTATCATAAATCTTTTCATAGATTTCAGCTCTTTTCTTATCGGGGAAATATTCTCTTTCGAAGCCTCCTCCCATCTTTTCCTGAGCTTGTTCGAGATTTGGATAAATCCCGGCTACAACACTCGCAGCCATTGCTGATCCAAGCGCACAGGTTTGTTCCGAACGCGCTACTTTAATAGGAACATTCAGGACATCGCAAACTATCTGCATAACAAAAGGCGATTTCTTTGCAACTCCCCCCAGAGCAATTACACCGTCAATCCTGATACCTTCACTTTTAAACCTTTCACTGATTGCCTTTGAGCCAAAAGCCGTGGCTTCAACAAGTGCCCGGTATACCATTGGAGCATCCGTACCCAGGGTCAGCCCTGTAATTGCGCCTTTCAGATTCTGGTTGGCATCCGGAGTCCTTCTGCCATTCATCCAGTCAAGAGCCAATGGTGCAGAAACCGAGGGCTCAAGCTTTTCAGCAGCAATAGTAAGGTCTGCAATCAGTCGATCGGATATTTGCTCCGCTATTTTCTTCTTTTGCTCCTCCGTTAAATCCTTTAACTGCATTAAAGAATTTTCCACTGGCCACAAAAGCATTTTTTTATACCAGGCGTAAATATCGCCAAAAGCAGACTGACCGGCTTCCATTCCCAGCATTCCCGGCACGATGGAACCGTCGACTTGTCCGCAGATTCCCGCCACAAGCTTATCTCCCATTTCTTCCATAGGAGCAATAAGCATATCGCAGGTTGAAGTTCCCATTACTTTGCTCAGGTAATAGGGTTTCACCTCTCCTCCCACTGCTCCCAGATGGGCGTCAAATGATCCTGCACCAACAGCAACATTCTTTGGTAAGCCTAATTTTGCTGACCATTCTTCTGACAATTCACCTACTTTATAATGACATTCATAAGTATCTGTAAATAGCCTGTCTCTCAAACCTTTCAGCAAAGGATCAAGTTTAACGAGGAAATCTTCAGAAGGAAGTCCTCCAAAATCCTTATGCCACATAGCTTTGTGACCGGCTGCACAACGGCTTCTTATCATTTTCAGAGGATCGGTTTTACCTGTCAGAACAGCAGGAATCCAGTCGCAATGCTCTACCCATGAATATGCTGCATCCCGCACCATTTTATCATTTCGCAAAACCCACAAAACCTTTGCCCAGAACCATTCGGAAGAATAAATTCCACCTTCAAAACATGTATAATCCACGCCGCCCCAGCTCCGGGAAAGTTTGTTTATTTCCGCTGCTTCGCCAATGGCGGAATGGTCTTTCCATAAAACGAACATCGCATTGGGATTATCTTCAAATCCGGGAAGCAAACTTAGCGGTACACCTTGCCTGTTAACGGCAATTGGAGTTGAACCGGTGGTATCAACCGAAATAGCAACAATATTATTACGTACCTCATCTGAAACACGCGACAGAGCGCTTTTTACAGTATCTTCCAATCCCTCTAAATAATCAAGAGGGTGCTGACGAAACTGGTTCAAGGAAGGATTGCAGTACTTACCTGCTTTCCACCGCGGATAATTATATACCGAAGTGGCAACCTCCTGTCCGTTTGAGGTATTTACAATTAAGGCACGAACAGAGTCTGTGCCATAGTCGAGGCCGATTGTGAATTTGGGTTGGGACATTGGTTTTTTTTAAGGTTAGGGTTATGGGGTAACGGGGTAACGAAAGTAACGAGGTAACGAGTGACGAGGTGACAGGGTTACGGGGTTACTGGGTTTCAGGGTTTCAGGGTTTCAGGGTTTCAGGGTTTCAGGGTTTCAGGGTTTC
>CAYOLQ010000203.1:0-4256 GCA_964404825.1 uncultured Chitinophaga sp. | reverse complement strand
TTATTACTGGGTGTTATTATTGGCAGCATTCTGCAACTCATTCTACCATTTCTTACCCAAAGCATTGTGGATTATGGTATTAATAACCGGGATCTGGGTTTTATTTACCTCATCCTTATTGCTCAGCTGGTGGTTGTTATAAGCCGGCAGACAGTTGATTTTATCAGAGGATGGATTTTACTTCATCTTAGCACACGAATAAATATTTCTCTGATTTCTGATTTTCTTGTAAAACTGATGAAACTACCCATCGGATTTTTCGACAGTAAACTTGTCGGCGACATCCTGCAGAGAATAAACGACCACAGAAGAATTGAGAGTTTCCTAACTACCTCCTCGCTGAATATTCTTTTTTCATTTTTTAACCTCCTAATCTTTTCGTTAGTACTTGGAATTTATAGTCTTAAGATCCTGGGAGTATTCCTGGCAGGCTCTTTGTTATACTTTCTCTGGATCAATCTTTTTATGAAGAAGAGAAGAGAACTCGACTATAAAAGATTTATGAAAATGTCTGATAATCAGGGAAAAATTATACAGATTATTTCGGGGATCGAAGAAATTAAGCTCAATAATGCTGAAAGGGATAAAAGATGGGAATGGGAAAATGTACAATCATCCCTCTTTAAGATAAATATCCGGGGATTGTCATTGAACCAGTACCAGCTGGCCGGAGGTGTTCTGATAAATGAAATTAAAAATATTATTATCACATTTATGGCTGCCTCTGCCGTTGTTAACGGAGAAATTACCCTTGGTATGATGCTGGCAGTAGCGTATATTCTCGGACAGCTTAACAGTCCGATTGAGCAAATGGTAGAGTTTCTGCGTAGCACTCAGGATGCCAAAATCAGCCTGGAGCGGTTGGGAGAAATACATGAAAATAAAAATGAAGAGGATGAAAATGAATTGATGAAAGCCGAGCCCACCGGAAAAAAGATCAGCATTAAAAATCTTTCATTTCGTTATGAAGGGCCATATTCTTCATTCGTCTTAAAAAATCTGGATCTTGAAATCCCTGAAAACAAAGTAACTGCAATTGTAGGCACAAGCGGCAGTGGTAAAACAACTCTTATTAAAATGCTGCTGGGATATTATCCGCCAACCGAAGGAGATATTTTTATCGGAGACCAGAATTTAAGAAATATGAGTCCTAATCGCTGGAGACAGCGATGCGGAGTGGTTTTACAAAATGGCTACCTTTTCTCAGATTCTATTGCGCGAAATATCGCTTTAGGTGAAAACAATATTGACACAAAGAAATTAGCTTATTCCGCACAACTTGCAAACATAAATGAATTCATTGAGTCTCTTCCTCTGGGCTATAATACAAAAATCGGACAGGAAGGACAAAACCTCAGCGGGGGCGAAAAACAAAGAATACTTATTGCCAGAGCCATTTATAAAACTCCCGATTTTCTCTTTATTGATGAAGGAACCAGCTCACTTGACGCAAACAATGAGCGCACCATAATGCAGAATCTTTTTGAGTTTTATAAAAGCCGTACAGTAGTGGTTGTTGCTCACCGACTGAGTACTGTAAAGGAAGCACATCAGATTGTTGTGCTCGACAAGGGCTGTATTGTTGAAAAAGGAACGCACGCAGAACTTAGCAGGTTAAAAGCTCATTATTATAATCTGGTAAAAAACCAACTCGAAATGGGCAGCTGAGTCCGGAATCAGATCGTCTTTAATTCCTGATATGTTTTGTTTCGGATTTAATTTTTCAGTGATTTTCTTTTAATCATAGTTTATCTGATCTTGCTTCACCCACCTGAAACGCCTGCTGCTGCTGTCTCCAAACCTTACTCCCATCATAATTTCATGAGAACCACTTGTGTAATTTCTGACTTCTCTGAACGAAGAATCATATGCATAACCAAAATAAAAAACCTGAACACTCAAACCAATCATGGTAACAAGAGTCTTGTCGGTTCGGTATGAAAAACCTAACCAATAATCCTTCTGATATAAAAGTCTTGCTGTCAGATCGAGATTGGTAGACATTCTGGCTGCCCGCAATAATAATGAAGGTTCAAAGGTGATGCCGTTATCATAATTAAAACGGTAACCTGTAAGAAGGTTTACACTCCGAACTGTCCGGAAATTGTCTTTTATATGACTGTCGCCAAGTTTCAGAGCAGACCCGAAAAGCTCATTCATACTTAGTCCGGCATAGAGCCTGTTATTGCTGAAATATGCACCAATTGCAGCATCCGGTACCCAGAATGATTTACGGTTTGAGTTTAAAACCGGATCATCCGGATTATAAATATATGAGTCAGTATCATCAAGTTTATACTGAAATCCGGAACCTGAAATACCAAATGAAAACTGATAATTATTATCAAAGTTCAAATGATAGGCATAAGTAATCTCAAGTCCGGTTTTTGATACTATTCCATTTCGATCGCTATAAATATTGGCGCCCAACCCTACCCTTTCATCACGGGTAGCTTTTTTTGGATTTTTCCTAACCTGTAACTTCTTAATGATATAACTATCGTCTAAAAGTCGCGTCTGTCCTGTTAATGCAAAGGTGCGCGGTGCATTTACAAAACCCGTATACTGATTCCTGGCAACCATATTCACACTAGTATAGCCATTAGCTCCGGCAACAGCTGGATTTATTAGGAATTTATTAAACATATACTGGCTATAAAGAGGTCCTTGCTGAGCATTTATAAGCTGTGGAATAATAAACAGTAATAATATGAATGTATATTTTCTCATTTTATCTTACAATTGTAATGTTACCTTTAAGTACAGGAGATCCGTTGTTAAGGTTTATAAAATAATGGTAGGATTCCATCGGAAGTTCATTCCCTTCAAACGTACCATCCCAGCTGTTATCATAAGCCTTTGCATAAAAAACACGACGTCCGTATCGATCATAGATTTCAACTTCATTACCGGGGTAAAGCTCCAGGCCGTCAATAATCCAGGTATCGTTATATGAATCGTTATTCGGAGTTATAATTCCGGGAATAACAAAGCACTGTTCATTCTGATAACCCAGTTCAAATGATTCGTTAACAACACATAATGAAGCATCAGTTACAGTTAGCCCGTAATTTCCAACTCTCAGTTCTGTAATTATATTGGAATTTGAACCATTACTCCATCCAAATGTGTATGAGCCAACACCTCCGGTTGTCTCTATAACTATCTGACCGTCTGACGCATCCGGACAAAAAGCATCTGAAATATCTGCAGACAATACTATTTCTTCAGGCTGTGAGATAATTGCTGAAGAAATTGCCTGGCATCCGTTTCCGTCAGTTACTGTTACGTTAAAGGTGCCAGCCGCTATACCTGAGATTGATTGTGTTACAGCGTTATTCGACCAGAGGTAGATCATTGTTCCGGTACCGCTAATAATTTCTACTGTCGCATTGCCATCGGATCCCCCGAAACAACTGACATCATTGCTGTTAATATTTATAAGAGGATTAGAATTAACGCTTACCACTATTGCATCGGATTCTTCACTAAGTATGCCATCAGCATTTCTGACAAAAAGTGAATACAAACCGGATTCAGTAACCGTAATACTTTGCGTTTGGGCGCCATTGGACCATTCATATGAAAACGCAGGCTCAGAGGTTAAAATAACTTGTTCTCCTTCACATAATTCTGTGTCACCGGTTAAAGTTATCAGTGGCTTGTCAAGATTTGTTTTTACCACAACCTCTGTAATGTCGGAAGATTCACTGTTACAGTTATTTGCATCAATTATTGAAACAGAATAAAAACCCGAACTGCTGACCACAATATTCTGTGTATTTTCGCCTCCGGGTGACCATAGATTTCCGGAAGCAGCAGATGAAGAAAGAGTTACACTCCCTCCCGTAAGGAACGTAAGAGGACCATCGGGAGTAATTACCGGTTTTAACGGTATTGGGTGGACTGTTACCAATTCAGCATCGGAATGTTCACTCTGGCATGTACCATCGCTAACCTGAACCGAATAACTTCCGGAACTGTTTACCGTGATGGATTGTGTTGTTTCTCCGGTTGACCAGAGGTATGAAGATGAAGGTGTTGCTGTTAAATCAACCGTTTCTCCAAAACAGAATGTGGTTGGGCCTGAAGTTGTGATTGCAGGTATAGCGGGAAGAGGATTTACCGTAACAGTAACCGCATCCGACACAAGACTCTGGCAAGTTCCATTGCCCACCTGAACTGTAAACGTTCCTGAACTGCTGACAGAGATGCTTTGTGTTGCAGCTCCGGTGGACCAGAGGTATGAGGCCGAT
>CAYOLQ010000202.1:0-4299 GCA_964404825.1 uncultured Chitinophaga sp. | reverse complement strand
AATTAATTCAACTAATGTCTGACTGAAAGATTTTTTGCAACAAATGCTTTGAGAATATAATACAGATATTCAGTTTTTAAAATGGTATTTGCTGAATGAGCAGACTTCTCAAAAGGAATACGCTGAAAATGCAGTGATTGCTTTTCTCTTTTTAGTCCGGCACTTCCAAAGATTGCGTCAGGATTATTATGAAAAATCGCGTTAATTACGCGGGCCGGAATGCCGTGGTCGGTAAATGGGAAAGCGAAAAACTTCATTTCCGGTTTAAAACGCAGTTCTATATCCTCCATACTTGCTGTAACTTCAAATTTCATTTGCTCCTCATTCAGGTCAGTAAATACGGGATGATCGTAACTATGACCTCCGATATGAAATCCCTTTTGCATCAAATCCTGAATTTCCTTAGCAGTAAGATATGGCTTTATTTCTGCCAGATACTTTGTTATATCGAAGTTAGTGATATCGGCAATGGCGTCCAGTTTGCTTTTCTGAAGATATCTGACATTGAGAATAGCAGAAATTACCTGATTCTTTTTAAATAATCCCAGACCGAGAATCTGCATAATTTCTGATTCGGGAAGTGAATTTTCAGGCGCATTGGCAATAATGTCACAGAGCACACTTGCCTTATATCTGAAAAACATGGCTCTGTTATCGATAAATGCGTTGTTAAGGAAAAAAATGGCTGGAATACCCTTCCGGGTAAGAATGGGTTCAACTGTTTCTGAAATTTCCCTGAGTCCGTCGTCAAAACTAAGTATGAACCCGGGTTTTTTCCTTTTCCTCATCTTTCCCGGGGCCCGCAGAATTTCGGGAGAGAGGGGCTCGTAAAACCTGCACAGGTTATCGAGATCATTTTCAAACTCCTTTACAGACCTAATCCTGTATAGGTGCCGGAGGTGTGCGGGAGGGGTATCGGTGACAGCGTGATAGAGGGGAAAAATCAATTTCTGTCCTGTGATCTGAATCATCGGATTCAGAGGAAATGCAGGTGAAATAAGCGAAAGTATCTGTCTGGCTTTTTCCATCAGATTTTTCGGAATTGGTTCAGAGGAAAAGGAAGGCGGTTAATAACCAGAGAAGGATAAGGATGATTCATAGCACCAAATCCTTCAAAAAAACGAGCAATGCCGGGGA
Organism: uncultured Chitinophaga sp.; assembly: GCA_964404825.1. GTDB lineage: Bacteria > Bacteroidota > Bacteroidia > Bacteroidales > JACJXF01. Next base: position 3,162 of record CAYOLQ010000202.1, on the reverse strand, counting down.
TATTGGATCCCTCGAAATCCAGAACAGTCTCGGTCCCGGCGTACTTTTGTATTACCTTATCGACGATGGCAAACATAGCTTTTTTTTCTTTTCCTGTTGTATTGGAAACGGGGATAAGGTAGTAAATTCTTTTCTTATGCTGAAGGAAGAATACAGCCGCGCATGTCTGCCCCTCTGAAGATGCGCTGCATATAAATCCCGAACCTCTTTCGAGTACCGTTGAAATAAACCTGCTTATTTCTGCAGATGGGATTTTCTTTCTATCCTTAGCTGTATTCAGGGTTTTAAGGTGAAGCAGCTCATCGGCATTTCCATCGAAACTAATCACGATATCGCTTGCTTTTTGTATGTTCCGGCGTGTATTAGACTGGTAAGATGCCACTAATTCGGGATAATTTCTGTGGAGTGCCAATTCATAATTCGCATTCATCCTGTATGAAAACCTTTCGGAAGGAATCGGGTTATCAGAATTAAAATTTAATGCCATAAACCGGTATACAGGGGGAATAGCTTCAATAAAATCACTGATTGCTTTGGCAGAGAGTTTTTCAATTGAAAAAATCCCCAGTTGCTGAGCATAAACCGGCTGGATTATATATGATATTGAATATTTCTTTTTAACCGGGAGGGGCATGATAACTGAATAATTACCCTGCTCAAGAGCACACCAGCCGGGAGAAACCAGATCAAGGTACCAGCTCATCCCATAAATCATTCCTTTGCCGGAGTTGGTAATACAGGCATCCCATGCAGTTTTGTCGATCCCGGAATTTTGAAGAAAATGTATCATCAGGATTTGCTTTTCAGTGTTTCAATCATCTGAATATATACATTTTTCCAACCCTCCCATTCGCCGTAATCGGAGAAACTGTCGTTATGCCATACGGGAATAAACCATCCACCCGCCTTTTCAACCATTTCTATGTAAGTTTTAATAATATCCATGCTCTCCTCAGGAAGTTTGTGCAGGTAGTCCTTGAGTGTTCTGTCCATCAGGGTAAACGGCCAGACCACCAGCGAAGTTTTTTCCTCCTTTTGCAAATCATAAAAATGGAAAGGGGTACACACACCTGCACGGAATCCGGGCTGACCGGGGTATCCCATTGAATAATCGTTCTTTATTCCCAGCTCAAGAAGGTTTCTGTAGGTATGCGGAAATTTCAGTTTCAGAAAATGCTGACGCGAATTTATCAGGGGATAAGGAACGAGTTCTCCAAGAGTTTCATATTCCTCTTTAAGTATTCTGAAACTATGATTTGACCTGTAAGAAGGGTGGATTCCAAGCTGATAATCTTTTGCAAGACCAGAGAACAATTCTCTCCATTCCTGATTATCTGCTCTGGGGTTTGGATCGTACTTACCCGGTTTACCTGCCAGTGTGAAAAGCAGAAGTTTTTCAGGAAAATCTTTGTGGATATCACGAATGGTTTCAAAGGTAAAAAAGGGATCCTGTTCTTCGCCATTTAAAACCCTGAGCCTTTTCTTATAATCCCTTCCCCTGAAAAATGAAGCAGCCAGACCAGCATAGCTTCTTAAAAAACCTTTATTAAGGAATGCCCAGGTATAATCAATATCAATGGATGTACGCCAGTGAAACCTTTTCTTTTTAGTTTTTAAAGCTGGATAATACATCCGTAAAACCTCAGCAAACTTATGAGTCCAGAGATTTACAACCGGAAGATCAAGAAATCCTGCTCTGAAAGCAAGAGATTCCCGTGCAGGAAAACGGCCATACATGTCGTGGGAATGATCCAGATATTCTTCATAGCGGCTAATCATCCAGAATGAAGCGGAAAAAATATCAAATGGTACCGGAAGCGAAGGTTCACCGGCAAAAAGCACAGTAAGACCGTCCCACACTCCGGTTTCTATTTTCCTGCCTTTTATAGTGGATTCGTTGAGCAATCCTGCCGGTCTGATACAAAGTTTTTCCGGGATATCGGTGTTTGTATAATAGATAACCGGTCCTTCTGAAGCATTTGCTTCATCCAGATTCATTGTATGTATCATTTTCAGACCTAACAATTCGGAAAGCAGGTAACTGAAAATATAGTCCGTCCTGTTGTTCTGAAAATCGCTGTATATGGTAATATCGTAATTCATTATACCTCAAGTCTTACAAGTGTAATCCCTGCTCCGCCTCTGTCGGTTTGTTCATCACCGAACCATTCCAACAGTTTGTTGACTTTTAATTGCTGGCGAATCAGTTCTCTCAGAATTCCGTTTCCTTTGCCATGCAATATACGAAGATCCCTTCTTTGGATCATTATCGCTTCATCGATGAATTCTGAAAGGATTTGCAGAGCATCGTCCGCGCGTTTGCCCCTCAGGTCGATGTCGGGGCTGAAGGAGAGCTTTCGTTCCCCAATATTCCACGTACCCAGATTACTGCTGGAATAAACTTTTCCGGCAAGCTCTTTATATTTTTCGGGGGAGATTTTAGCAAGCAAATCATGTTTAACACTTGTCTGAATATTCCCGAATGCAACGAGGTACTTCTTCCCGCTTATCTTAAGTACCTGACCCGGAGTTTCCTGGCCAGCCATTAATACGTAATCACCAGTCGTAATTTTAGAATCGTGCCTTTCCTTTGGTTGTGGCTTCCGGATAATTTTCGGACGGCTGGACACAATAGATTCTTCGCGCTTTTTTAGTTCTGCGAGCTTTTTGTGCAGTTCATCCTGTTCCTGATCAATTTTATCAACTACCTGTTTGAAATCATCCAGTTTCCGGCGTGCTTCCTTTGTTTTTTCTTTATCTGCCTCTGCTTCCCTGATTTCACGGATAGTGTTTTCGATTTGTTTATTGGCTCCTGCCAAAATATCGGATGCTTTAGTTTTTGCTTCCTGAAGGATTCGTTTGCGCAATTTTTCACTGTCGCTCAGTTCCTTGTCGTACTGCTCAACCAGACTGTTTAACCGCTTTTCCGATACACGAATCCTGTCGCGTTTGTTTTCCCAGTATTTTTTATCGCGGATTATATCGCGAAGGTGCTTGTCAAAATCGATATGATCCTGCCCTACCCTGTCTCTCGCTTTTTGAAGGATTTCTTCCGGGAGTCCAATTTTCCTGGCAATTTCAAAAGCAAATGAGCTCCCCGGTCTTCCAATTGCCAGTTTGAATACAGGTTGTATTTTTTCTGTATCAAAAAGCATAGCACCG
>CAYOLQ010000201.1:0-4320 GCA_964404825.1 uncultured Chitinophaga sp. | reverse complement strand
TTTTATCTTCAAGGGTTTTTCTGAAATCCTGCTCAATCAGAACTTTTTTAGCATACTTTGATTCAAAATCTGCTGCTCTTTTCTGAAGCACTGCCATGTCGGGGTCGCACAAAACGGCAACCTCCACATTTGATTTTTCTGAAAGGCCCATCACCTCTTCGATGTGAGATTTACCACGTCCGTTAACACCGAATACTGCTACACGGATACGGTCGTTGGCTCCTTTTGCATTTTGAGGTACAACAGTTGGTTTTTTAATTGTTTCGGCATGAAGAAATGCCGGACTGACAGCCGCTATGGCAACACCGGTTGTTGTTGTTTTAATAAAAGATCTTCTTGCGTTGTTCTCTCTGTTTTCCATTGAATAAAATTTTTGTGAGTGTTTTTTATTTAAAGTTTTTAGCCATATCATTTATTTCAGCATCCGAAAGGTCGCCGCCAATAACCACTTTGTATTTAAAGAAAATGCTTTCACCAGGGTGCAGCACTATTTTTACCTCGGCAGTATTTTTATCAAAATTACGTCCACCAAGGCTGTTAGTAGCAAACAATCCATAACCGCGGGCATGAGACCAGGCCGGAAAGTTTGCATTCTTTGGATAATCAAGGATAACGATTGTAATTACTTCTTTCTCTTTCTCGGCACGAAGGGCAACCCAGGGCGTTCTTTTTCCCCAAACTGCTCCACCTTTTACACCTTCTGCATTGCGGTAAACGCCATTTACTCCATCGTTGTTTAAAGCAGGTACTTCAGTCACAATTCCCTTGGAATCCAGAAATTTCTCAGGTTTTGTTGCAGGTTCTTCAAAAGCACGGTCAACACGCAGTCCAATCATACCCTCCTTGTTTTCAGTAAAAGTAACCTGCTGTTTTGCTGTTAATTTACTTGTCCTTTCGATGATTCGGAGGTTGCCTGTTCCTGAAAACAGATAGGTTGCAACCTCATCCAGCAAAACCTTATTCTGAATATCGACCCATTCAGCGCTGGTAACCAGTTCGCCCTTCTTTGGATTTTCGGACACAATTTTCCGGAACTTTACTGTGCCGTATTTGGGTTTATCGGCAGCTTTAATTGCAAATGAATTATTCCAGAAATCCAATCCGTTAACGTCACCAAAATTAAACCACAGACCTACATGATGAGGATGGTCGGTGCGTTCAAAAGGACGTGGATTCATTGGGTATCCACGGGTGATGATTTTCCCGGAAGCAGTCATAATCGGATAAAGTGTCTGCTTTTCCATATTGTCGGGATAGATGAAATTAGTGAAAAGCTTTCCGCCAATAATGACTTCAACTTTTTTACCATTCTCATCGTTCTTGAAGGCTACTTTTTCTTTGGGTGATGATCCAATACAATTGGCCGAAACCAACAATGCCAAAACTGTAAAATAAAGTGTTTTCATAGGTTATTCATTAAATAAATTGTGTTTATGATCTTTCATTAACTTCAATAATATTAATAATATATTTCTTACAACTAAACTATACTTTCTTGCACTTTTTTGCCAAAGCCCTGGCTTGTCCGGCACCAAACCTACCCTCAAATATTTCAAACAGCTGGTCTTCAGTCATTCGTTCAGAAAGATCAGCCAGCATTTTTTCCTGGGCTTGAAAAGCCTTTAGCGTTACTTCTTCAGGATTAACCTGTGAATATAGAATTTTTTTCAGCTCAGCCTGAATTTCAATTGTTTCGGGCTTGTCGATGAGGTTATTAAATTCGCCGGGATCCAGAGCCACATTAAATAAAAGGTCGTCATACCAGGTGAAATGGATATATTTCCAATCACCTTTACGGATCATAAACGAACCAGTACAGTTGCCTTCCGAGTGTGATTCGCTGAATGCAAATCGCTGTTGACCTGAAGAATTATCCTGAAGAACCGGTATTAGTGAATGCCCCCGCAACTTATTATAAGCACCTGATCCTGCCAGTTCAAGCATTGTAGCAACCACATCTATATGAGCCACAGGAGTACTTATTTTAATGTTTTTGGGAAGACCGGCACCTGCCATTACCAATGGTATCCGGGCTGCAACATCGTACAAATTATTTTTAAGCCAAAGACCATGTTCTCCCAATGCTTCTCCATGATCGGATGTATAAATAAAAAGTGTATTCTCTAATTCACCTGAACGTTCTAATTCATCCCAAACTTTTCCAATGTACTCATCCAATTCCGATAACATTCCATAATAAGCAGCACGGGCTTTGCGAATTCGTTCTTCAGGAATTGGGGTAGCAATTCTTTTAAAATGCCTCAGTTCCTGAAAGACAAGATGCAGATCCTCAAGATGGCCGGGAGGAATATTTGGCATATCCATATTGTATTCAGGATACATTTTATAATATTCTTCCAGCGCTTCAAATTTGGGGTGTGGTTCTGTTAATCCGAGGAACATGGCCCAAGGTTTTTTTATTTTTGATACCTCTTCCTGAAGAAATTTTAGACCCAGTTTGGTTTTTGCCGCATCCCCATGTCTCTCCTTTCGCATTTCTCCGTTTACATTTTTACGCTCATTGCTCCGGAACGCAACAGGACGACGGAATAGTGAAGTAATATCAGGATCAGGGCGGTGTCCGTGACTGGTTTGAATTTCATCAAAGCCCATATCAAATTTATCATTCAAATCTAATTTGCCAATTGCACGGCAATAATACCCGGCATCTTTTAAATAGGTACCCCATACCGGATGACTGCCGTCCCATACTGTCGAATTACAATAAGAGTTACAATCTGATGCGTACATGCCGGTCATCATACTAGTTCTACCGGGTACACAAACCGGATTCCCCGTATAAGCATCCAGAAATGCTACTCCCTGACTTGCAATTCGGTCCAGGTTTGGCGTTTTCACAATTTTATGACCCGCATAACCAGTATACTTGTAGCTATGCTGATCGGAGCATATGAATACTATGTTTGGTCTTTTCTTAAAGGAATTTGTTTGATTTTCTTTTGCAGATAAACCGGATATAGGATTTATTGCAGCGGTTCCTATGCCCGTAGCAATCGTTTTAGTAAAATTTCTTCTGCTTATCATTGCTGTAATAAATTATTTAAAATTTATGCTATTCTGCTGATGAAATCTTTTTTGGTGAGTCTAAAGATAAATTATGCTGAATTTCTTTTTTTAGTTCCAACACTTTATCCTCATTCTTATCGGCAACATTATTTGTTTCAAAAGGATCAAGTAACGTATTGTACAATTCATTCGTTCCCTCTTCGAGTTTCTTCCCGTTATGAATAAGTTTCCAATCTCCCTTTTTCAAAGCAATCTTATTATTAGACTTCCAATACAATATTCGATCTTTGGGTGCAGCTGCTCCATTTACCAAAGGCCAGAAACTAATTCCCTCGATATTCAATTTATCAGAAATCTTTGCTCCGGCAAGGAAAGCCAAAGTTGGATAGATATCTGAAACGTTGATAGCTTCTTCAATTTTCATGTGTTTCAGTTTACCTGGCCAGATGAGTACAGCCGGAACCCTTAATGCACCATCGTAAAGAGAACCTTTCCAATCGCGCAAAGGAAGATTATTCCCGAGGACATCATGTGGCTTGAATTTCCCGCCATATTCAGTTGTAGAAGACCAATTTTCCTGTCCACCGTTATCACTCAGGAACATCACAATTGTATTCTCCTCAATTCCCATCTTTTTGATAGCATCAAGCATCATCTCAATCGAGTTATCCATATGTCTGACAGATGCTGCAAAATTGCGTCGGGATTCATTGCTTATTGTTTGACTGAAAATATCGGTCAGTTCCTTCGGTTCCGAGAGAGGAGAATGGGGTACGGTATAGGCAACATAAAGAAAAAATGGGTTCCCCTTTTCGCGGGGTTTACTTATAAACCTGATCGCCTCTTTTGTGATCAGATCAGTGGCATGACCTTCCTCTTCAATTAACACATCATTTCTGTGCCACGTTTTATCGCCGTTTTTGTACAATTTCGTATAAGGATCAATTTGACCCCGGAGAGATCCGTAAGATGAATTGAATCCGTAGTACAACGGGCGTCCTTCAGGAACTGCTCCGAGATGCCATTTCCCTGAGATTCCTGTATCATACCCGTTTCGTTTTAAAAGCTCAGCTATTGTTACAGTACCAGCTGGCAGTCCAGGTTCATCGCCCAAGGGCGATAAAATTCCATATCTGCTTGGATATCTACCAGTTAATAATGAAGCTCTTGTAGGTGAACAAACCGAGCAGACATAAAACCTGTTCAACTCTATGCCTTCACGGGCAAGCTTGTCAATGGTTGGGGTTACAATTTCTGAACCATGATAGCCTACATCTTTCCATCCCAGATCGT
>CAYOLQ010000200.1:0-4368 GCA_964404825.1 uncultured Chitinophaga sp. | reverse complement strand
AAAACCCAGTATCTTTTTATTTGGCTTTTGCTTTATATAGATAGACAGATCCTCTTTGTTTACCGATTTGTGCTCAGACTTAATCTGATATTTGTCGAGCAGGTATTTGTCCTGTGGTACAAACTTAGTACTACTGCAGGAAAAAATAAATCCCGACAACACAATCATCACCGGCAACATGGGCCGGAATAAGAACCCAGATTTCCGGTTCACTTCCAACAGACAATGGTTTTTTAATTTTCAGTGTAAATATACTTATCTTGAGCCAAGTAATGCATACTTTTGCAAATCCCCTGAAAAAAAACAGTATGATCACAAATAATCAGATAAAGCTCTTTTCTTCGCTCAGAAACAAAAAATACAGGGAGTTACATCACAAATTCGCTGCAGAAGGAGAAAAAATTGTACTGGATATTTTAAAAGCCCCGTCCCGGATTTTTAAAATCGAAAGTCTGATTGCCACAGCAGAATTTCTAAAATCTCTCCCTTACGATTACATTAAAGGGATCCCTGAAATAATTGAAACAGGTGAAGCCACGCTTGAAAAAATCTCGTCACTCAGCACTCCTAACAAAGCCATCCTGATTTGTGAAATTCCTGATTATGAGCCCGATTTTAACCATATTTCCAAAGGACTGAGTTTGTTCCTTGAGGACATTCGTGATCCCGGAAACCTTGGTACCATCATGCGTTCGGCCGATTGGTTCGGAATTAATCATATTTTCTGCAGCACCGAAAGTGTCGATGTTTATAACCCAAAGGTTGTACAATCCACAATGGGTGCCTTATGCAGAATAAAGGTATATTACCTCGAAACTTCAGTTCTGCTTAGTGAAATACGGAAGTTGAATTCTTTTCCCCTAATCGGAACTTTACTGGAGGGAAATAATATTTACACCTCGGATTTGCCAAAATCAGGAATGATTGTTATGGGCAATGAAGCAAGAGGAATATCGGAAAAGCTTATTGGCGAACTTGACTGCAAGTTTACAATTCCATCCTATAATAAAAGAAGCGAAAGCTCCGAATCGCTGAATGTTGCAACTGCCGCGGCAATAGTGATGGCTGAGTTCAGAAGAAGGCAGTCAGATTATTCGAAATGAAATGAAAAACCTACAACGTACGCGTTAATTTTTTCTAGTGACGCCAGATATTGCTGATTGCTTTGTGAATCGCGAACAAGCATATCCAACAGTCCTACTCCAACCTTCATTTCTGTTGAAAGTTTAAAATATGGAAGGTAAAAATCAATCCCAACTCCCATTTCATAATAAATATCTCCGGGATTAAACCTGAGCTCATCCTGTTTCCGGGCGGCCATATCGTAACGGTAATTAAATCCACCAAGAATATAAGGTCGGTAATTATTAAGGCGTTTGGCACGGTATTTCAGGTCGAGGGGAAAATCGAGGTAACTGGACTCAATACTTACGTTACCAACTAAAGACTTGTCCACGGAATTATAAAAACTTATTTCACGGGAGCCAAAACTTATCCCCGGAAGAAACCTCAGGTCAAGATCTTCACTTAACTTCAGATTGGTTACAATCTGTACCTGGAAGCCAGGATTGATAAGGGAAACATCAGGAATAAGAATATCACCACCGCTTTCGGCTGTCATGGTACGCTTTAAGCCCAGATCCATGGTATTCACCCCAACTGAAAACCCAAAATGCAGGAGTTTATCATCGTATCCCGGATCATTCCAGGGTTTCTTAATCTGGGCAGAAACCAGTATTGGCAAGAAGAGCAGAAGGGATACCTGTATAATACGTTTCAAGGGGGATGGGTTTTGGTTTAATAAACGAATCCGGCGCTAAAATAGTATAAATTGATATTCTTTGAAACTTTTACCGGGAATTCCTTGAGAAGATTAAGCGCAATCCCTATGGCCATCTGGACGCAAAGGACGCAACTGAAAATAAACGGTTTTTTAAAAAAAAATAAGCGCGGAACCCCGCCTGCGCGGGGTACGCTGTGCTTCAGAGAAAGCTTCAGCTACACGCGGAAAGGTGCAGTTTGGGAAACGATGTTATATTATTTTGTACACAGAAACCGCGTTTCCCTTGCGTCTCCGCGTACGCGCCTCCAGCGTGTTCTGCGCTTAACCTTTTTTCCCCGATATATACAGGCACGCTATTCCCCCACTAAGTTTTTTAAATGTGGATGTACCGAACCCTGCCTGCAACAAAATTTCCCGCATTTTCCCACCGAACGGAAAAGCATAAATCGATTCAGGAAGATATTGATACGCCCGGGGATCGGCAGCGAACACTCTGGCGAACAAAGGAAGTATTGCCTTTGAGTAAAAATTGTATAAAAAACCCATGAACCCTGAGGGTTGAGAAAACTCTAATATTAACAAATGGCCTCCGGGCTTCAGAACCCTGTGCATTTCCAGAATTCCCTTTTCCAGATTTTCGTAATTCCTTACACCGAAAGCAACCGTAACAAAATCAAAAGTATTATCAGCAAATTCGAGTCCCTCCGAATCACCAGATTTGAAGGTTATAGTGTCAAGCCCTTTGGCAACTGCCTTTTTCCTTGCAATCACCAGCATTTCTTCAGCAATGTCAACTCCGGTAATTCCTGCAGGTTTGAGCTTTGAGAGTTCAAAAGCCAGATCGCCTGTTCCAGTAGCAACATCGAGAATATTTAATTCATTTAGAGGGATATTCGAGCTTGCAGACAGTTTTTTAAGTGTTACTGAGACCTTTTTTCTCCAACGTACGTCGGTATTAAAAGAAAGGACATGATTCAGAAAATCATATCGTCCTGCAATTGCATTAAACATCTGCATCACTTGCTGCTTGCGGGTTCCTGGCAGATCTTTGTAGGGTTTGATCAAAATTCAGTATATTAGGGTGACAAAAGTAAAGAAATTTTTTATTTCTTACATTTGTTGACTGAACTCATTTCATAGAAGAAAAATCTCAAACATCAATGAAAAAAACAGCACTCATAACCGGCGCTACTGCAGGAATAGGCGAAGCTACAGCACTGTTGCTGGCAAAAAATAACTTCAATATCATAATTACCGGAAGGCGTGAACAACTTCTCGATTCTCTGAAAAAGAAGATTAAATCGGAAACGGATGCTGAGGTTCTTACACTCTGTTTTGATATCAGGAAACTGGTTGAAGTAAAAAAAGCTATCTCCTCCCTCGATACAAAATGGAAGCAAATTGATGTGCTGGTTAACAATGCCGGGTTGTCTGTTGGCCTCAACCATATTGATAAGGGAGAAACCGATGACTGGGAACGCATGATCGACACAAACATAAAAGGCTTACTATATATTACAAGGGAGGTTAGTCCGTTGATGGTTGAACGGAAAACGGGTCATATACTAAACGTTTCATCTATTGCCGGCAAAGAAGTCTATGACAGCGGAAATGTATATTGTGCAACCAAGCATGCTGTTGATTCTTTGAGTAAAAGCATGCGCATTGACCTTTTACACGACAACATAAAAGTTACCAATATTGCCCCGGGAATGGTAGAAACCGAGTTTTCCATTGTGCGGTTCAAGGGCGATAAAGCACGGGCAGATAAGGTTTACGAGGGATTGACGCCACTGTTTGCACAGGATATTGCCGAAGCCATACTTTTTGCTGTAACGCGTCCGCCTCATGTCTGTATAAACGATATGCTGATAATGCCCACAGCGCAGGCGGCGGTATCGGTTATTAAGAGAGGATGATGTAAACCTCCCTACATAATATCAAATGCAACTTCCAGTTCATTGGCAATCACCTTCATTTCTTCGGCAATGGCAGGAATAACCGTAATACCTTCTTTCATAATTTTTTCTTCTTTGCGCCTTTCCGGCTCTCCCGGCACCATGACTTCAGTGTGTCCGGCTGAAGGTTTTGCACTTTTAAAGGTATGAATCCATTCATCCATTTTCGCCTTAAACTCCGACGCAGGCTGAAATGCATCGATTCTCATGGCTCCGAAAAAGTGACCCGTCCCCTCTCCCACTTTTTTCTCCAGAACAGGAAGATACGCAACTGAAGGAGGTACAAACGGTCCGAAGTTGGCACCCGATAATACTGCTGAGAAGATATCGACTATGGAGCTCATGCAATAACCTTTATGACTTCCATGCACATAATCACCACCGAGAGGAAGCATTGAACCTCCGAGGGTAAGAATATCCGGATCGTCAGAAGGTTGTCCTTCCTTATCCTGAACAAATCCCAATGGAACTTTCTCTCCCTTTTTAGCAGCAACAGCCAGTTTACCGCGAGCGATAGGTGTTGTTGCGAAATCAGCTACGAAGGGAGGGTATTTTCCGGCAGGTATTGCAACAGCTACAGGATTCGTACCTAATAGTTTGCTTAAGGAAAACGTTGGTGCTACCAAT
>CAYOLQ010000199.1:0-4438 GCA_964404825.1 uncultured Chitinophaga sp. | reverse complement strand
GGCTCCGGAAGGATACGGTGGCAGAGTATTTCTGGAGAGTATAGTTGGACTTCCGATAGAGCTAAATAATGTAGATGCATGGTTACGCGATATGGATACAGAATTGGGTGGAGAGTTTGCAGTAAATATTCTTAATAACAATTCCAGAGTCTGGATATTGGGACAGAAAACCGAAGATTATGGAAATAAAATCAAAACCATAAATGGCGGATTTACAGAGCTTTTGGGAGGAATATTTCGTCAGAACTGGGATGCAGCTGACGGTGTAAATGAGTTACTTGATAAAGTTCCGCTTTTTATAGTTGATAATTCGCATGGAAGTTTCTCCTTTAAAACCAATGCCTACGGCACATATTACAAAATTCTGCTTCAGGAAAAGCGAAATGATGAAACACGTAAGCTTCTTCATTCCTCTTATGGTGGGATAAGTGGAAGTAATGTTGCACTTTTCTCCGCATATACAAGTTCACCCGGTGATGCCTCTCTGCCACCTGAGGCTCCTTCAAATCTCGAAGGTCAGGCTTTGTCGACAAAAAGGATAAAACTTACCTGGGAGGATCTGTCGGCCAATGAATGGGGATTTAAACTAGAAAGAAAAACAGGAAGCGGAGGTACGTATGCATTGCTTGCAGATCTGATGATTAATGATACGAGCTTCACAGATACAGGGCTTACTGAGCAAACCGAATATTTTTACCGTATTTATGCTTTTAACAAGAATGGAAATTCGGCTTATTCAAATGAATTATCGATAAACACCCCTTCACCAGATATTCCTGTTGTTCCGGGCAATCTTGAGGCTGAAACCATTTCTTCCAGCTCAATTAACCTTTCCTGGGAAGATAAATCGGCAAATGAGTTTGGGTTTATTCTGGAGTATTCAAAAGATGATAATCTAAACTTTGTCTATAAGGATAGTATTCCATCAGGAACAAGCTCTTATCTGACTAAAGGTCTGCTGATGAAAACAGCCTACTATTTCCGAATAATGGCTTATAATGAGGATGGAAACTCCATATTTTCAAATGAAGCCTCAGCTGTAACCGATTCGATTGCGGATATGCCTGAAGATTACCTGATATATTATCCTTTTGATGAAATTGAAGGAACTTCGGGTAAAGACTTTTCCGGTAATAATTATAATGGTACGTTGAATTCGCTAAGCTGGAAAAAAGGAGAAGGAATAGCAAATGGTGCTTTATATTTCGGGGGAAACGGGTTCGTAAACATCCCTCTGAATACGGGAATGGGTAGTACCGCAGGTGCTGTTTCAATCTGGGTAAAAACAAACGCCGACTTTACTGATCATTCCCATATATTCTATGGAAGCAGCCAGACAACAGGTAATGGCGGTGGTGCAGAAAATGAGATGCATGTAACATTTACTCCTACTGAGGATTTATATGGATTCATGGAAGGTGGCGGGGCCGACTTTAGTATTGTAAGTAAAAGTAAGTATGTCAATAATCAATGGCACCACATAGTTTTTTCATGGCAGGCAGCAGGAAATTCGGCTCTTTATGTAGACGGGAAATTGGATACAGCCCGTGTAGCAACAGCCAATATATTTAATTTTACAGGTACTTTCAGACTCGGAAGACCTGCAGCTGCAACACGCTATTTTACGGGATACATCGACGAGGTGAGATTTTATAACCGCGTAATTAACTCTGCTGAGGTAACAGCCCTTTATAAAGGTGTTGCAGCACTTAACCCCCCAATTGGTTTATCTAACCTTTCAGTAATTCCATTGTCCGCCCAATCAGTTGAACTTAAGTGGAAAGACCTTTCTGTAACCGAAGACGGTTTCATAATTGAAAGATCCCTTTCTTCTGAAAGTGGGTTTCAGCCAATCGACACAACCGATTCAGATGCTGTCAATTTCATTGATCTTAATCTTATGCCAAACATTTCCTATTTTTATAAAATCAGGGCATTTAATATGTCAGGATATTCACCCTTTTCAAACACTGTAGAAGTGACAACTCCTGATATAATTCCTATTGCCCCTGATGGACTGGAGGCTTCACTGGTTTCAGGTAACATTCAGTTGACCTGGACTGATAATTCTGATAATGAAGATGGATTTATTATAGAGAGATCCCTTACCTCAGGAAGCGGTTTTCTGGCGATTGATACCACAGTTGCGAATATAAACAGCTTTATTGATATAGGATTGCAGCCTAATACCAGCTACTATTACATTATCAGAGCACTTAATGAAGCTGGTGTTTCTGAATATACAGCAGAAGCATCTGCAAAGACACCCGGAATTCCTCCAGTTGCTCCTTCCGGATTTCAGGCAACAACAATTTCAATGGATAATATAATTCTGAGTTGGACCGATAATTCAACAGATGAGTCAGGCTTTATTATTGAAAGAGGTGTAGCTGAAACATCACTTTCTGAGATAGCCCGACCTGCAGCAAATGTTACAAGTTATACAGATAATAATCTTTTGGATGGTACAAGCTATTTCTACAGAATTAGTGCATATAATGAGTTTGGAGTATCTGCACCATCAGAAATTCTCACATGCACTACCCTGATTAATTCTGTTGGATTTATTGATGGTACGGGTATTTCCATTTATCCGAATCCCGTAAAGTCTTCATTATTTTTGCTTAATCCGGATGTTTTTCCTGCAGACTGCAACATTCAAATTCTCGAACTTAGCGGGAAAATATTGTTAATAAAGGAGATTCCTGCAGGAGAAAAACGTTTTCAGGTTGATCTTTCAACATATACAGGTGGTTCTTATATGATTGTTGTCTCAGCTCCTTCAATGAATTCGGTAAAAAAACTAATTTTGAAGGTCGATTAAATTTAACATGATTCCAATTCATTATTAAGCTTTCATTAAATGCAAAAAAAATCACTGATCCTTCTGACTGCTCTATCGGCAATCCTGATTCTGAATATATCATGCTCGCGGGAGGTGGCGCCGCCTTCGGCCCTTGAGCCGGTGCCAACACCGAGGCAAATTGCATGGCATAAAATGGAAATGAATGCATTCATTCATTTCACAACAAATACATTTACCGATAAGGAATGGGGGTACGGGGATGAATCCCCTGATGTTTTTAATCCAACCGACTTTAATTCCGATCAATGGCTTTCTGTTTTGAAAGATGCCGGATTTAAAGGAGTAATTTTAACATGTAAGCATCACGATGGCTTTTGTCTCTGGCCTTCAGAATATACTGAACATTCCGTTAAAAACTCCCCATGGAAAGACGGAAAAGGAAATGTAGTTGAAGAAGTTTTTAATTCCTGCAATGCCTTTGGATTGAAATTCGGAGTGTACTTATCTCCCTGGGACAGAAATCGGGCTGATTATGGACAAGCTTCGTACGTGGAGTATTATCGTAACCAGTTAACCGAACTCTTCAGTAAATACGGTCCTGTATTTGAAATGTGGTTCGATGGGGCAAATGGTGGAGATGGTTATTATGGAGGTGAAAATGCAAAACGTACTATTGACGGAAAAACCTATTACGACTGGCCCAAAACCCTGGAAATGGTAAGAAATATGGAACCGGAAGTTATTTTTTTCAGCGATGGAGGACCGGATATCCGTTGGTGCGGAAATGAAAAGGGTTTTGTTGGAGAAACCAACTGGAATACGATTTCAACCGATACAATATTTGCGGGTAAATCAGGCTTGAATGAACTGTTAAACACCGGCTCCGAAGACGGAACAAAATGGGTACCTGCCGAAGTGGATGTTTCCATTCGGCCGGGTTGGTTCTATCATGCATCGGAAGACAGTATGGTAAAAACACCCGAAGAACTTTTCGAAATTTATCTTTCATCAGTCGGACGAGGTTCCAACCTGCTACTAAATATTCCTCCCGACCGCAGAGGGCAACTCCATCCTCAGGATGTCAAAACACTGGTAAGATGGAGGGAACTGCTTGACGAGGCATTTAGAGTGAACCTCGCAGCCGGAGCTGAAGTTAAAACATCTGCTCAGAGAGGCAGAACCGATGAATACTCCGGTTCAAATCTCATTGATAGAAATACCGAAAGCTATTGGGCTACAAATGATGATGTGACAAAAGCTGATATCGAAATAATACTTCCGAAACCTGAACAGGTTAGCTTTATACTTATTCAGGAATACATTCCTCTGGGACAAAGAATAAAAGACTTTGTTGTGGAAGCCGAATCAGACGGAAAATGGACACAAATTGCTTCGGGAACCACCATAGGATATAAGCGCATACTGAGAACTGAGCCTGTTGAAACTCAAAAAATCAGGATCAGAATTATTGATAGCAAAGCCTGCCCTCTGCTTTCAAATATCGAAATATATTGATAAAATGGATTTCCTAAATTCCGGAAACTAATTTTCATACCAAATTACTTCAAAATCATCAAAATAGACAGGCCCTTCATCAGGTGTATGAACATAAACCGTTAGTTCCTGACCTGA
>CAYOLQ010000198.1:0-4466 GCA_964404825.1 uncultured Chitinophaga sp. | reverse complement strand
TTATGGAATTCGGTATATTCAATTGTTGAGAAACAAAGTCCGGAAGATTCACATGTATTTATGGAAGACCAGAAAGCTGAAAATTTATTCCGGAATTTCTATCCGGTGGACACTACAAGAATGCAGGTTATCCGTTCAGATGCTAATATTATTTTGATAATCCTTGAAAGTTTTTCCAACAAAATAATCGGCGAAATGGGGGGTGAAACGGGTATTACTCCTGAGCTGGATACCCTTTGCAGAAATTCTGTAGTTTTTAAAAATTTCTTTTCCAGCGGGGATCGATCGGATAAAGGAATTATTGGCCTTTTAAGTGGTTATCCTGCACAGCCTACTACCACCATAATGAATTATCCGGGTAAAACTCAGAAGTTACCATTTCTTCAGACTCAATTCCATGAAATGGGCTATTATACGGCCTTCTATTACGGCGGAGATATGAATTTTGCTAATTTCAGAAGCTACTTTACGAACCCTTCAATGGATCAGATTATTACGATGAAAGATTTTCCCTCCGCCCTTAATACACAAAAATGGGGTGTACCTGATGAGTTTCTTTTCAGTAAAATGATTTCCGATATGGATACAATCCGTAAACCATTCTTTATTTCCTGTTTTACACTTAGCAGCCACGAGCCTTATGACACTCCAATGGCGCCTGTTTTTAAGGGAATATCCCGTGATGATTTGAGTAAAAACGGATTTTATTATACCGATTCGTGTCTGGGAAAATTTATTGATCAGGCAAAAATGACGGATTGGTGGGACAACACTCTGGTTATCATACTTGCTGATCATGGCTCCAGATATCCGGGAAATACACAGAGTCACCTGCCCGTGAAGTTTCATATACCCATGATCTGGACCGGCGGTGCTGTTATTATACCTGATACTTCAATAAATACGTATGCATCACAAACAGACTTGCCCCGTACACTCCTGAATCAGTTTGGTTATAATGCAGACCGTTATCAATTCAGTAAAGATATTTTCGGAAAAGAATCAAAGTCGTTTGCGATGTACTTTTTTAACAACGGATTTGGATATATATCAGATTCATTACAGACTGTTTACGACAATAATGTAAAAAAATATATTTATACTTCCGGACCCTTTGATGAAGAAAGCAACAAATCATCCAAAGCTTATCTGCAATACCTTTCAAGGGATTTTAATGGGCTTTAATAACAAAAGATGGAAGCGAAAAGCAAAATTATCTTTATAATAAACCCCATTGCCGGAGTGAAGGGGAAGAAAAGACTTGAGAAGGTAATTGATCGTTTTTTTTCGGAAAAAGATTATGAACTTATAAAACTTTATACTGCCTATCCCAGCCATGCTTTGGAACTTGCACAGCAGGCTGTAGCTGAAAAACCACTTATTCTTGTTGCTGCCGGGGGAGATGGAACCATTAATGAAATAGCCTGTGCGCTTATTAACACAGGCATTCCTCTGGGAGTAATACCCCTTGGATCGGGAAACGGATTTGCAAGACATTTTAATTTGCCTTTCAGAATTAAAAAAGCGCTGAAACTGCTGTTGACAGGTACTATTTTATCCGTAGACGTAGGATATATGAACGGGAAGCCATTTTTCTGTACCGCCGGAATAGGTTTTGATGCCGAAATCGGGTACTATTACCGCGATTATAATCACAGGGGATTTGTAGCGTATGCACTAAGTTTTGCCAGAGTTTTCAGCTGGTACCGTTCGAAAGATTATATTCTGGAAATTGATGGGAAAGAATTCAGTTTCAGGGCTTTTTTTATAACCATTGCCAATATATCGCAGTTCGGATATAATTTTTATGTCGCACCCCGTGCCTCAACCCTTGATGGGGCTTTTGATGTGGTAGTGGTAAAACGTTTTCCCAAATGGAAAGCTTCATTCATAGCTTTCAGGTCTTTTTTTGGTACTATCGATAATAGTGATTACGTATGGCATAAACTGGCCAAGAACGTTAAAATACTCTCTCCGGAAGGTGATAAATTTATTCATATTGACGGTGAGGCCGATATCCGGAGCGGTGTGTTGGAATATCAGATTAAAAATGCAGAATTGAAAGTTATTGTAAACGACAGGAAACAAATTGTTCCCTTCCCTTTTAAAAAGCTGATTTATAAGTCAACACACTGAATCGTAACAAAAAGTGATTTTCAAAACGAAGCGATGTGCAGGCATTTTGTTTTTTCTGATGTCCCGTTTTCATTCAGAGCTTCAATTGAAAAATAGTATTCCGTACCGATATCCATCCCCCTGAAATCGTATTCGTTCGTCCCGTTTACCGTAATGCAATTATAGAGCTTCGTGGGTTCGGTTCCATAGTAAATATTATATCCATAGGCGTTTTCAACAGAAATCCATCTGATTTGAGCATTCCGGGGATCGGTTTTGGATCGGATGACTTCAAAGTTCTTAACAATCGCGGGCTTTTTACCTAATCCATTTCCAAAAATACGGAAATCACTTACGGCAAAAAATCCCGCTGCCATATGAATGTTTTCGAGTTTTAAAAAGCGGCAATGAACCGGTTTTACAAGTTCTGTATAGTCATGAGGAATATCTTTGTCGTTATACGATTTGTCAATCAGCAAAACCCAGTTCACACCGTCTTCAGAATGATATATTTTGTACTGATGATAAAGATCCATTGCTTTTCCGTGCTGCAATGCTTTATGATCAGCGTAATTTATCTGAATTGCATTTACTTCCATGATCCGGCCTAAATCCAACTGTAACCATTCACCGGGTTTATTATTTTTCGCGCTCCAGTAGGTTCTGATATCCTCATCTACAGCGTTTTCAGCTGAGTGTCCTGAATCGGCAGACGAGGATTTTGCCATTTTGCCATAGCTCAGAAGCATCCATCCCGTAAACTTTCCGTTCCTGTGATCAGTTGAATCTATAGGAAGAAATGTCGGGTAATCGCCAAATGATGTAATAGTGTACATAACTCCCTCTTTATCAAAACCGGCAGGATATAGGCCTATTCGTCTTTCAAATTTATATTTTACCGAAATCATACACGTACCTGTATGCCAGTAATTTCCAAAGTTATCGCGGAAGCTGTTTCCGTGGCCGCAGCCCATTATGAAGCCACCCGGTTTATATGCAAAGGGATTATGTTTCTGGTAAGTGAAGGGACCCAGTGCATTGTCTGAAACCCAGACTCCGTCGGCATAAACTTTAAATTCTGTTCCCGGAGCACCGTACTGGAGATAATATTTACCCATGTGCCTGTTCATCCAGGCTCCCTCGATAAAATGACCCCAGGGAGCTACCGGATCATCGTTGTTCATTCCAAAACGTTCCCATCCGTGAAGTTGCGGATTAAGGCCCACAAGTTCCTTTATTTCCCCTGTTGCTTTTTGTTTATCCATTATGTCGGTTGCCGTGTACAATTCTTCATAGAGTGATTGATCTCCCTTTGGAAGAAAGGTATTTCTGTCAAGTTCCACCCCCTTAACAGGCAGGGTTCCGCTGGAGCCGTAATACAGGTATAGTTTATCGTTATCGTCGTAAAAAAGCGCCGGGTCCCAGGCGGGCAGGCGGGTTGAGTCAACCAGATGCTTCCACCGGCCCGATTTTGGATCGGTGCTGTACCAAACCGGCAAAGAGGTATAGGTTGAGCCCATATAAAACAGGGTATCTCCGATAACCACGGCAGCGGGAGCGCACTGGTCGTCCTGATCGGGAAGGCGCTGGAATCCGGAGTACACAAAATTCCAGGTTCCGAGGTCTTTGGACCAGTAAAAACCCGACTGGTTGGTTGAGAACAGATAGTATTCTCCCCGGAAAGGAACAATTACAGGATCAGCCGTACTCCGAAAGGAATTATTACGGGAGTTATTATTGTAATACTCAAATGTATAATCAATATTTACCGGGTTGCAGTAGGTTATGGCGGTATGGCCGGGGTTGAACCAGGGGGTTGTATATGGGGCAGGGTTTTGCGTATAGGCAGAAACCCCTGCCAGCAAAAGACACAGCGCAGACAGCAGGGAAGTTTTAAACATGGATTGAATTGTTTTTCCGCAAAGTAGGGTATTCGGAAGAAAAATGCAATTTATTCCCTTTCGCCGGGTTACCAAAGGGTACACACCGCCCAGCTTAAAACAGCGCCGGCAGCAAACCAGACTTTGCACATACGCTTATGGCGACGGGTTTGTCTGGCGGATTTAATTTCTTCCTGAAGGAGCAGGTCATCCGTCTCTTTTAGCTTTTTATACCAGTATTCGGCTTCAGACGCTTTGAGTGCCAATGCTGAGTCGCACACCTCTGAACGTTTTTCAAGGGTGGCAATCAGCATACGGGTTGTTTCATCGCGATCCATAAGGGATTCGAGGTTTTGTTTCGGGAGGTAAACGAGGGTGTCGGGGGAACGGTTTGAATAGGTGGTGTTGGGGTGGATGAAGCCCCGGGGGGTTTGGGAAAAGAGGTGAATTGGGAGGAGGAGGAGGAGGAGG
>CAYOLQ010000197.1:0-4582 GCA_964404825.1 uncultured Chitinophaga sp. | reverse complement strand
CAGAGCAATTCTTGTTTTATAGGATTTGTACCACTCCGCACGACCTTTTTCCCTTGCAAATGTATGTTCAAGATTTTCCCTCCAATTTTTTATCGAAGTCAGATCGGACCAGTATGAAACCGTTATGCCGGTTTCATCTCTTGCTGTTTCAACTCCCAGAAAGCCAGGCTGAATGGAAGCCAGTTCCATCATTTTATCAGACATAGCTTCATATCCCTTGTCGTTTTCGGTTCTTAATGAAGTGAAAATAACAGCATAATAGGGAGGGGAGGGTGTTTTTGCTATCATAATAGGTTTTTTGGAGGTCTGTAAATTATTCAGGAATTTTAAGTAGCTCCTGAAAGAAATCTTTAATCCTGTCACCGCCTTTTTGTATTGAATCATTTTTCAGAACACGGTAATTATCCAGCGGTATACTGCAAATTCCAGCATCCCAGTCGCGCAGTAGTCCTTCCCATGTTTTATCCGGATAGATCCATAATCCCTCTCCATATAACACATTCCCGGCGGCAAAATCTACAACCACCATGCCGTATTTCTGCAAAGCTTTTGCCACTGCGAGTTCTCCGGGTAGCAGATCGAATTGTGTGAGATCAAGACGTGGATCCAGCTGGATAACAGATCCCTCGGGAACACCTCCCGGATAGTTCCCATCGGTCCATATTGCCGGGTAAACATATTCTTTTAGAGCAACAAAACGAAGGGCACAGGCGAGCTTATGATTTATCTCGCCTGCAATAACATCGTCATACATAATAGTTCCGGCAAAGGAAGGCACACCGGCTGCTCTGCTGGGTCCATACTTGTGAATTGATTCATCATCTTTTACAGGATAATCTGCTTTATTCAGAACACCCGGCCCATCCAGTGGAACGATAATCCCGGTATATGAAACCCACTGTCCGGTGCTGTCTTTTTCAACTTTGAACATGTCCCAGGCCAGCTTTTTGTTCCGGTCGATAATGGTTGCATGCTGATCATTTCCGGGGGAGGGTTTGAAATCCGACGGAATCGGAACTCCGAGGCTGTCAAAATCCGGAAAGTGGTTATACCTTCCACCAGAAATGTTTCCCACTTTCACCAAAGGTACAGTACTATCGACCTCGTATATTGGAATTGTGTATTCGTAGAGATTAATTCCAAAATTCTTTTTGCTGTGATCTTTTTTCAAAAGGCTGATATAGTGATTACTTAAAGGATCAGTTTCTGCATTTTCGGGGATTGGCTGATTCCAGAAGCTTTCATCCGAAAAGAAACGCAAAGAATCCTTTTGACCGGTTCTTTTCTGGTCAGCCTGACAACCTGTAAGCAGAACTGACGAAATAAGTATCAGGGTAACTTTAAAATTGAAAATCATAATTAATGTTTTTACCGTTATTGCAGAATTTAATTCATTCAGGGATTATTCACAACAAAGGAAGATTAGTATAAAAAAAATGTTTCAGACGTTTTAAATGTCAAAATTTGGAAAATCATTATTTCAGATATTCTCCAAGAACTATTTCTCCCCATGAATACGGTGGGATGGAATTGCCCCAGGGGTTTGTTTTCCCGATCCATCGAATTGAGTTGGAAGCTTTAACACTTCCTCCGCTTGAAGTTACACCGGGAGGGAAATGTTCACCTGCATCCCTGTCATTGTATCCGGGAGAAAAGCATAAACGCGTTCCCGTTTCGGGCTGTGATGTATACCCACCTCCATACTCGCTCCAGGGAATAAAACATTCCTGAGCTTTTTCGAAATATCCGGTTTTTATATTTTCCACTTCCAGGCCAAATTGTTTTTTCGCATCAGCGAAAGTGTAATAAGTAGAGTTAAAATCCCAGGGATCAGCGAGTGATCGGCGAAAACCAAGCGGGCGTTCTTTTTCAGTACCACAGGCAATCTGGTATTGCCGGGTTGTAAAGCTTAGTCCAAAGGATCGTGAAACCATCATGTTTTTATTTTCTGGATTAGAGATAGCAGTAGCGGATCGGCTATCCATTAAAACATCCACAACATCAAAATCGAGATAAAACTGCTCATTTTCTGTTCCTGCAAAACGGTTTGGCCATGCAACATCGTTATCATCCGTAATCTCATAAAGAAGATAAATACCGTCAGCTCCATAAGCTGCTTTTACCTGCATCTGGCAATCGTGGGTTATTACCGGATTGAATGCGGCATCGGAAGGGGCGTTTGCCCTGACCGTCATCTTAATAATGTCTTTACTTCCATCAATCAATTTCCAGAAATCCGATACCTTTTTATCATCCGACGAAAACTGTTTTTCGAGTTCAGATGACAATGCATACGCAATTAAAACGCTATCGGCCGGATTAGCTGTCGCAGGAGGAAGCGAGTTATTTTTAACAATGGCTCCTGAATTAGTTTTTGACTTTTTGTACTGGGGAACCGGTAGTTCTGTTTTCCAACTCAGTTTCGGATCTTTTACAAAAAAGTGCATGGGTGGACAGGTTCTCTTATCGCCGTTTTTATTGGTAGCCAGAGCCGTAAGGCAATAGACTTTTGGCTTTTCATTCAGCTTTACAGAAATTTCAGCTTTACTTCCCCTTTTTACTTCCCCGAGTTTATCGGAGCCGTTAAAGATTTCAACCTTCTCCCAGTCGGGGAAAGCATCACTCTGAATATTTATGGTAATGTTTTCTCCGGGATTTGTAACCGGTCCGCCCAGACTGAACATCGTTCCCGGATCGGTATTGGGATTGTAGGTGCGATCGAATTCTTTTACAGATAAGGTAATCGGATTGTGGTACGTGGCCATACTACGGTAAACATAAGCCATATCCCGGTTGAGTACCCAACCGGCTTCCTGCTTGTTGCCTTTGTAAACCGGAAAGGCATCGATATAGGTTATTCCCTTATCCCAGCTGCTTTGATCAACCAGCCATCCGGATTCTTCAGGTATTTCATTCAGCCGGATCATACCTTCAGCGGGATTTCCGTTCTCCGGATAGCGTGCTTCAACAGCCTGTTCAACAAGTTTCATATATACATCGAAAGATGTGCCATCTTCGTGCCCTTTAAGCTCCATAGCCCATGCCCAGCGTGCTCCCTTAAGTCGTCCGTTTTTGATTAGTTCGCTTGTCCTGTCTATTCCACGCTGACCAATTAATGCATCAAATTTTCCGATTATAAAAATTCCCGGAACTCTGAGAGCTGCATCAACCGGAATTTCTGGCTGACCCCCTGCGCCAACATTGGAAACAAAACATATTGCCCGCTCGGGTGCAAAGTTAACAAAACCGTATGTAGCTGCGCCCCCGTTAGAACTTCCGTACATTACAAAGGGCAGGTTTGCCAGTTCCGGATGGTGACCCAAATCGGCCCAATTCTGCAGGGTTTTAAAGAATACATTTGCCCCTTGTTCATATGCCCTTCGTCCGGGAAAATTATGTAAGCCGGCCACTGCAAATCCTAAACGCATGGCAAAAGCACGGATATTTTCATCTCTGGCAAAATTGCGGCTGTCACCACCACCACCTCCATGCCCGGAAATAAAGACCCCTTTCACAGGTTTTATTCCTGGTGGTATCCACATTTTAATCATCTGAACACCGGCTGAGTCGCGAAAGTCGTAATACTCCCCGTCATAAGAGATATTATCTCCGTTTGGCAGGGTTTTTATCTGTGCAGACACAAGGGTGAAAAATGAAGCAAGAAAAATCAAACATACAAATGCGTGCTTTTTTGGAAATTGAAATGATTGTTGCATGGCTGATAAATTGTTAATTTTTGACTGGTATCAGAGAATGAGATTCTTCGGATCTAGTTCAGTGCTTTTTAACGAATACTGATTCATCGGGTTTACAATTGAAATTAGCTGCAATGGCACGGAGCTGATCATCGCTCAGGATCTGTTTTGCTCCGCCTGCCGACATTACCCTGAGGCAAATATCAGCTGCTTTTTCTGCAACATCAATGCGTCCAAAAGCTTCATCAAGATTTCTTCCGCAACCACAAATGCCATGAAATTGCCATATAACAAGGTTTCTGTGATAAATAGCTTCGGCAGTTGCTTTACCAAGCTCAAGACTTCCGGCCATTACCCAGGGCAGCAGTTCAATGCCTTCGGGGAAAACTACTATACACTCTGCATGACTTTGCCATAGCAGACGCGTCAGACTTTGGGAGTTAAGATTAGCAACGGCATAAGTAAGGGCGATAATACTGTTTGGATGAGTATGAATAAATGCAAAAGATTTATTTTCTGATTTTTCTTTTATTCTGCAATGCGACAGAAGGTGGGAAGGGAGTTCTGAGGTTGGAGCACCTGCAGGTTCATATCCCCATAATAACTGAAACGCATCCCCCTTATCATTGATTTCAATTACGCCTGTATTCTTTTCAGGAAATAATTCAATATTTCGCAAAAACCGCCCTGTCCCGGTGACGAGAAAACGTTCACCCGCAATATCATTCATTGTTACCGGCAGCTTAACAAAACCGGATTTTGGTTTTAAGTCGTCAAAGAGATGAAAATACTCAGGGTTTAAACGTAAGCTGATGTTCCCACCGTTCGATTCCGCCCATCCCCTGCGGGCCATGTCGCTACTGGTTTTCTTTATTTCATCAATTAAT
>CAYOLQ010000196.1:2290-4605 GCA_964404825.1 uncultured Chitinophaga sp. | reverse complement strand
GCTTGTTGGAATGGAAAAAACAAGGCAATACACAGTTTATAAAACTTCTCGCACCGTAAAGTTTTTTAAAAACCCCCTTGTCCTTGCGGATAAAGGGGCAAACTAAATTTCCGATCGACTATTGATGCGTGGGATTATAAATCCCTGGCTAAAAGGTGACGATTGTAAATCGGCACCAATGGCTGCAAATTTTTGGCATATCCCAAGGAGCAGGTGTTTTTAAGTTTTTAAGTATTTTACCATTCTTAAATTATATAATTTCAATAAGTTTTTTCTACTTAGTTTAATTGTTTCATTTTTAAACCTTTTGTTAATTTTTTTATTTCATCTTTTCGAGAACTTGGACGTCATCAGGAATTGAGCCAAGCCATCTCAATCCGGAAACATTCTCAAATACATTAGTGATTTTGGATTGAAATTCAACAGTATAATAGCCCTTTAAATTAATGTGCAATTTATCTACGAGATAATCATCTGTCTTAACGATTAAGAGGTTACCTGTTTTATCAACTTTACAATTGTACCCATGAAAGGAGCCGTCGGGTTGTTCCACAACATAAGCATTGGTCAAAATTACCTCTTCCATGACTTTGAATACTTCATGTATAAAATTATCTATACCCCATTTTTCTCTCCAAGTAGGATGTGGATAGCGGTGCCAATAGCTCATCATATCGATATACTGTTCACCCACAATAATCGGTTGTAATTCCGCCTTGCCTGATCCAATTGGCGTTTCCAGAAACTGATGGGTTTCAATGTATGGATCGGGAGCAAAAGAGAATCTCAGCTTTCCGGTTGAATGGTCAACCAACTGCATAAACCCACCTAATGAATTTATAGCCAGCTTCAAAAATTCTTCATCTCCTGTAAGCAAGTATTGATACCATATGCCATAAGTCTTCCAGGCAGACCAGCCACACGGAGTATTCATCATTCCATGCATCAGGTTCACCGTGTACTGTGCTTCCCAGAATCGCAAAGTTGCTCCATTCATTCTTGAGTCGGGTATTTTCAGCAAAGTAAGACACTGGTGCTTGTATGTGAGTTCCAGTGACGTTTTCATGTATTTTTCTTTCTTCGCTTTATCGTTGGTCCTTAAGGCCCCCATTGCCAATTGAGTAGCCGAGCATGAAATCATTCCGTCTTCAAAAGTCATTTGGCCTTCTGTTTCCACATTATCACCTCTTCGGGCAAGATCGTCCAATGCGCGCGTAGCCGATTCGAGATGCCGATTGTACCTGTTTTTCCATTCGGGATACATTTCTGCCAGTTTTCTTGCATTTATCAGGTATTCCATTATCGATTTTGCAATGTATTCAACTGATGTATAATGTGTTTTAACGCTGTAATAAGCTCCGTCTTCTCCCTGATTTTTTATGAGAAATTCAACCAAACCAGCAGCATTTTCCATATCTTTTAGATCGTTTGAGATCTGGTATCTGTCTGCAAGAATTCCTATCATCGTAGCGGCATTCTGTATTCTCCACTTTCCTTCACGCATTTCCTTTAGTTCAGGATCAAAAAGTTCATGAAAAAGTTGTTGAAAAATTTCTTCAGCCTTTGCATCCATTTTGGGATTTGGTAAATGCTTTCGAGCCAGAAAATAGCTGTAAAAGGGATAAAAACATTCGGCATTATGAGAAGAATTAGGCTTGCATTTTAAAGCTTCGCTTCTTGCCTGATTTAAATACCAACTCCAGGGATAACGGCAAAAGGCAATTGCTTCAGAAACTTTTCCCATTTTATTACGCGCAATTATTTTATATTCTCCAATACCCCTGTCAGCTGTAAAGCAAAAAGTAAAAACTCCATCTCCAACTTGAACCGCCTCAGCCTCTCTTGTGAAGTTTTGGGGTCCAAACACCATTACTTCTGGTTTATCTATTGATAATATTTTCCCTTTAATATTTTCATTCTGGGCTACAGTATAAAGGTCGAGTTCGATTACCGGGGCATTTGTAATTTGGTTTAAAAAGGCGTTATATTCGTCAAGATTATTCAGTTCTTTCAGATATAACTTTAGCGAAACGCTTTCTCCTGGTCTAAGAAAAGTCAAGTGTTGCGGATGCCTATCGGGTAGGGGTAAGCGGTGTAATAGGTTCAGGCTTACTGTGTATATGCGGTGGCCTGCTACGAAGGCATTTTTGTAATTTTCATATTGGTGAAGATTGTGGTATTCATAGTTCCATGATGCGACCGGATCAGGTGTTGCAAATGCAAAAATCCGCCCAATAGGAGACATAAAGTAACCTCCAAAATGTGTTTTCTCGGCCCGAAGCTGTGTTGGAAAAAATTTATAGTTCCAGTCGGGA
>CAYOLQ010000196.1:1000-2280 GCA_964404825.1 uncultured Chitinophaga sp. | reverse complement strand
TCAGCCGATCATATTTCGGACTGTACTTTTTATTGCTTGTATTTTTTATTGATGCAATTACAACCAGAACACCTGCATCATTTTTATATTGCAGGGAGTATTTTATGCTATCTTTTACTCCGGAAAATAGAAGCTGTTTTTTATTTTCAAGCGACAGATCTAATCCTTCAAAAGCAGGCCCTGAATATGCATCATTTCTGAAGGCTATATCGCCTTTATCATTAATTGTAGTTTTGTAATAAACTATTTTACCGTTTCCGCTGATTTTTACCTCCCAATCGTTTGTTTTTAGATAATGTTGTGCCTCTGTTGAGGTGATCTTAACCAAGATCAGTACTATAGTAGTCAGAATAATTCTAAAATTTTTCATGATTTATTTATTTCATACTTAAAATCCAAATTGATTTTCTTGAGCTGGTTTTTATACCAGCAATAAGACAAAAGCTATTTTATCGAGGCCAATTTGTCCCGATAGCCATCTAGAAAACTCCACTCAAAAATATTTTCTTAAATATTGGTGATATTGCAATTTCGTTTATTGACTTGTTCAGCTCTAACAAAATTCTTGTCAATCCATCACCAGTGAACGATGAAATTTTTTTGCGCTTATGCCGATTGGAACATTTAGTCACATTGAATTCCCAATTGAATTAATAGCGGCATATTGCTGCCGCTATTAATTCATTTCACACTTTCGGAATTCAGGTTATTTGTAACCCGGATTTTGCAGCAGATTCGGATTCTTTGCTATCTCAGTGTCTGGTATTCTGAAGAATACATGATGGGGCTGAAGGTTTTCGAAAAGTTTAGGATTGGATACTTTTACAAATTCTGCAGCTTTTCTATATTCATCGTAACCCCAGTGCCAGAGGTACCATCTTCTGAGTCCTTCTCCGCCAAGTTCCCAGCGGTTTTCGTTTATAACAGCCCTCCGGAATTCATCTTTGCTTAAACCTGACAGATCATGACCGGTACCTCCAAATGCCCTCCTTCGGACAGTGTTTATAGCCTGATAAGCCACATTGGTAGGACCGTTTAATTCATTTTCAGCTTCAGCAAGAATTAAATACAATTCTGCCAACCGTTGCAGATGAGTGTCTCTTCCTCCGTTATCAGGTGCTTCATCCCAGGCGACCCATTTCAGATTGTAATATCCGCTTCTTCCAGGCAAGTCAACAGATGATCCACCGATAAATTTCAAAGAAGTGCCATTAGTAAATTTGAGTTCGCTCCACCATAATTCTTTTCGGGTATCTCCTGCTTCAAAACTATCGAAATTT
>CAYOLQ010000196.1:0-990 GCA_964404825.1 uncultured Chitinophaga sp. | reverse complement strand
CCTTGAAAGAGACTACCGGGATTTCTCGAAGTTTTATCCTTTGATAATTTACCATCGGGCCTGATTGCTGATACTCCTGCAGGAAAATTGAATTTAGGCCCTTCATCCATAACTCTTGGGACTGAAAACGAATGAAGCATTGACATTTTTATGTCTGCTGCTTTTGGTACAATGTGAATTAACTCCTTGTTATTTTTGAAAAAAAAAAAAAAGACATCGTAATAATTGGGTAACAGTACATGATTTGAATTGTTGATTACATCGGTAGCCTGCTCTTTTGCTTTTTGCCATTGTTTGTCAAAAAGATAAACTCTGGCAAGCAATCCTTTAGCAGCCCAGGATGTCACCCGTCCGGCCTGACTTACAGTTTGGGGCAGAGAAACGGCTGCTTCAGAGAGGTCTTTTATTACCTGTGCCCTTACCTGTTCCGCCGGTATGGTGCCAAGTTTCTCAACATTTCCCAGGTCAAGCTCATCAAGCCATAATGGAACATTTCCCCATCGCAGATTAAGATTGTAATAGAAAAATGCCCTGAGAAATTTTGCTTCTCCCACAATTCTTTTTTTGAATTCTTCAGGTAAAACATCTGAGCTTTCCACTCTGTTTATTACCATGTTAGCTGCTCCTATTCCGCGGTAGTTCATTTGCCACGCGGTGAGGTATTCCGCCGGGGTTATGTCCATTGCAGAGTATTGATATATCATCCTCGCAATATTTCGGGTCATTGAAACATCAGTTCCCAAATCACCCATCATTATCCATTCATATTCAGCTATGTAGCGGTCGTTTAAAAAGTCGTAAACGCCATATATAGCTGCCTCAAATTCAGCCTCTGTCTTGAAAAATTCAGAAGGTGATATAAAATCTTTAGGGCTTTCCTGAAGAATGTCATCACAGGAACAGAATGTTATTACAAAAAAAGTTAATATTATATATTTTACTTTCATGATTGTTATTTTTTTAGCGTTTAAAAATCTGCTTTTACTCCCA
>CAYOLQ010000195.1:0-4737 GCA_964404825.1 uncultured Chitinophaga sp. | reverse complement strand
GGCTCCATAGACAAGACAGATATTGTATTAAACTACGAATGGTTAATAAAATCAGGAGAACGTGGGCTATCTATATTGTGTCATGAGCTTGGACATCCGTTTGCTGTATCTCAAACGGATGCTAAATTAACCAATTTACGAGCTTTATATTTTACCGAAAAAGGGTTACCAAAAAATGAAGCAGAAACACCCGAAGACGTACTATTAGCAACTCAGTACTCAATGCAGGAACTAGGTATTAGTCTTGAGAAAGAACTGGAAGCATGGGATTACGGTAAATCCTATAAAGATCTGTTTGGTATAAGCGATGAGGTTTATGAAGCGTCTGAAGAAAGAAGTATAAAAGGATATGTGCATGATTGGACTCTGTCTGCACGTAAGGGCTTAGAAAGATATGCAGCTAGCTTCGGATCACTAGATAAACTAAAAGAAACCATAAACGGAGAAGTACTTGTTTACGACACCAGCACACGAACTTATATAAGAAAAACCTTTGCTGAAATCATAGATTATTTAAATACCTTTAATGACGCTGAATCAACTAGATTGAACAACATTGCTGCTTCGGAAACATTGTAGCTAACTAAGCGTAATCCGGTATATAAATAAGCTCTTTGGAAGTGATAAAATAGTTGCAAACGTCGTCTGCTATAGTCGACCATTTTAAAAACCAATGTTCAAGATCATCGTTTGTTGTCACAACCATCTCAAATTTCGGTTTTTTCATAGATTCAAAAGATATATTTACTAAATAGTAGTTCTCCTTGAATGCAAAGAGTATTGATATACTGGTAATAAACTTTGCTATCTAAACTTATCTATCTAAACTTATCAACAGACCCGTTATGCTATAGGGTACTGTGTTTGTCAATCCTGTTAGAACAGGTGTTAATTGTGAGTATATTTATAAAAGTGTATTTATTGTTCTAAACGTTTTCTCAATTTTCTAAGTTTGTCTTGTTGGGTTTTAAGGGCTCCATCGTTTTCTGACAGATCTACCTTTTTAACAGTAAGCGTAATCCCATCTAAACCTAAATCTTCAGAGTGAAAGGCACCGTTTTCAACAGGTGCTACTATCTCAACATACTGTTGTCCCTGTAATCCCTGTGCTTGTAAATGTAAAATGCGATCTTTTGGCCACTCAACTACTTCTGCATAGCTATTACCTCTTTTGTCAGTTTTATCAAATGTTGCTAGTACCTTCACACCAGGTTTTGCGATTTCAGTCTCTGTCTCACCATTACTTATGTTGATTGCTGTAACCTTTTCCTTTTCTAATATTCTTTCGAGTTCTGCTTGCCTGTATGTGAGCTTTGTTTCGGCTTCTTTAATTTGTTCCTCTAACTTTCGTCGCTTCCACCCTGTCAGTTCGCCTGCATCTTCTTCGGTTTCCTCAATAGTTGATGCTATTTGAGTAGCCTTTGTGGAACCTGCAGCTTTTTTGAAAGCTGCCGCCATCTGGTTATCTTCTGCAGATATTTCAGCTTTGGAACGTGCATAATCTTCTAAAGCTTTACGAATTAGATTCGGATAATCTCTATAATAATCTCTAATTAGTTGTTCGGGAGAGGAGCCAGTTGATTGTGACCTGTAACCTTTATAACCAAGAATAGTACCATTCGGTAGTACTCGTACTAAATGCCACTGCATATCTTCAGAGTCTTGTTTTGCAAATATTGCTGTTCCTTGGGCATCAATGGCATCTCCAAGTTTAATAACACCTTCGGGCAAGGGCCTTTGTGACTCTTCAAGTTTTAATCTTTCTCTTTCTTCTGGAGTTAAAACCCTACCAAAATCTTCAAAAATCACATCACCGAGTTGCCCCTCCCACTTTTCGCCATATCCTAAATCGTAACCTTTTTCCAAATATATATCCCCTTTGTAATACTTTCTTCCAGTACCCGCACTACACATGAGTCTCGCTACAATTTTGTCACCGTCGCTTTCTGTTATGACTTTAATTTGGGAAAGCAAAACCGGACCAGTTTCACGCCCATACTCATCGGTTTCAAATTGAATTGTTTCTGTTTTATGATCTCCACTTCTACACGAACCATCTGAAAAATCGCCTCCACATAATGGGCATGTCGAATATTTTTCTGTAGTCAATTCCTCAACTTTTTTAGCTACACCATCCTTTTTCTCTTTTACTTCGAAGGCAGATGCCATCCTAGCCTTAATTTCCCCGATTTTGGCTAAAACACCTTTTGGATCTCTTTCAATTTCGTAACGTAGGTTATAAATAAGACTGTTAATTTCAGATCTATCGCTCCAGGTTAATCCAAATGAACCGTAATCAGGTTCGATTTGTGAATACATACCTTCAACCTCTGCAAAAGCAGTTTTTGCAGGTGTAAGTAATTCCTGTTTTTCATCCTCTTTTCTTTTTTCTTCTTTTGCTGTTTCAATTTGAGCGAGAGCTTGTTCCTGGACTTTTTGGGCCTCCGCTTGTGTTTTATAATATGTAACATAATAAGCGGGGTCACTTGACCCGTACGGCCTATTGTATGTTAGAGCAGCATGTGCCAAAGCAGGCTTGTGTGTTCTTGGATTTGTCCCAAATGTCACAGGCTCAGGCAATTCTGGGAGTGTCCCAGTAATCGGATCAAATTCCTTTAACTTTTGTTCTTTTGGGGCATCCGATGAATATCTGAAAGTTTCCCATTGTTTTTCCAACAAATGTTCTTCCCCTTTTGCTTTTAGCTCTTCGAGATTTTCTCCTGAGAATCTTTCATAAGCAGAATCTGTAACTTTTACAATAAGGGTTCTACCGGAGGGTAGCGCAGGTATCTGTTCGACTTCAAAAATTTCCTCCACCGGAACAGTAATAATTGCCGTATGTTTTTTATAATAAGGTTCATATGCATAGGTAATCTTATAGAGTTTTTCTCCAATTTCGACACTATCAGGATTATTCTTAACAATTTCCAGTTGTTTTTCAGGTGAAACTTTTTTAGAAATAACCAAAGACATATCGGTAGTACCTGCTTCAACTGCTTTAGTTAAAGCTGCTACTGAAGACACGCCGATACCCTGCAACTTTTCTGTATAAAATTGTATTAAATCTTCATTAGTAAATTCTTTTTCCATATTTAATCCTCAATACTTCCTCCGGCACGACGCCATAGATCGTTTAGCCGGGCAACTTCTTGTTTATTTTTTTCTAGAGTAGCTTTTAGATCTTCTGATACCGAAACCTCTCCCCTAACTAATGCTCCTGCAAAAACTTTTACTGCCTCAGCACCTTCAACTGCTTCTTGTCGTTTCCCAACTATAGTATCATTGCTACTTCCTTTCAGCCTAAGGGTAATGTCTGTGACCACCCTATCCGTTTTTGAGTCATATCTTGCACCATAGGGTGAGCTAGGCTTGACAAGTTGAGGGGCAACTTCTGGTATCCATTCAGGTTTAACCATTTGGCAGTTAATAGCGTATATTTTTCCCTGGGGATTCTTAAATATCTCAGTAGAAACCATTAAGGAGCTAGAGTCGTTATTTCCAAATGTTGATGATGATGGATGAATATAAATACCACTTTCCGTTCCATCTATTTTTCTAAAATAATACCTCCTGTCATATTCCATTAATCCACCAATTAAACCTGCTGTTACAGCTTTACCAATAGCTTCTTTGTCATGTTCGTGAACTCCGCCATTTCCATTACCATTTGCTACAATACCATTTCTTCGTAAAACTCTGAGCAACTCGTAGCGTACTTTCCTTGCCTCGTCTAGACCTCTACCATTCAAGAAATTTTCTCTTGCCCACTGGTCTCTATAACCATTCTGTGCATACGCATCCCAAACATTAAGACATGAAATAAAATCTGAGGTTACATCTTTAAATTGAGCATGTGCTGCATCAGCTTCTCTTTCTTTTTCCTTTGGTCTATTAAATAATCTTTTTCCACCAAAGAAAGCTGCAACAGTGCATATATCTTCAACACAACCATGTTTGTGTGCTTCAATAACCATTCTTCCTAACTTTGGTTCTAAACCAAGCTCTGCCATTAAATCACCTGTTTCAGTAAGTTTGCCGTGTTCATCTAGGGCACCCAGAGTTTTTAGTGTCTCAATAGCTTGATGAACAGATGCTGCTTCGGGAGGGTCAATGAAATCGAAACCCTCAACATCATCTATACCGATTTTCTTCATTGTCAGAACAACGTGAGCCAATTCCGATCTTTGTATTTCTGGGGTTTGATACTGTAAACGTTCCTTTAAACTATCTTCGGAAAATAATCGGTAGCATTTACCGGGTGCAACTCTTCCTGCGCGTCCTTTTCTTTGTTCTAAACCACTTAACGCATGCGGTCGTAATACAAGCTGCTCTATACCAGTTTCAGCATCGAACTCAACCTGTTTAATATACCCAGAGTCAACGACGTGCCTAACACTTGGGACTGTTACGGATGTTTCAGCAATATTTGTTGAAACTATTATTTTTCTTCTACTATTTGGATGAAAAATACGATCTTGGTCTTCCGGCGACATATCTGCGTGAAGTCTGATGATTTCAACTGAATTTGGGTCTATTAACTTTTCAATATCTTCAATAGTTCTATCTATCTCTTCTTTACCAGGCATAAAAATCAAAATATCACCGGGATCCCCACTCTCAACTATTTGTTTCACTTTTTCGGCACCTGCTTGCATAAAATCTTTTGGGTTTTGTGTTTCATAGGTAACTTGAACAGGATACATTTTACCGGGTACCTCTATGGAATTACCGATTTCC
>CAYOLQ010000194.1:205-4748 GCA_964404825.1 uncultured Chitinophaga sp. | reverse complement strand
TAATCTGCGGACACTTTGCGCCTCCGCGTCTTTGCGCTTAACTAATGCTAAGGAATATAAGCTTCTCCAGCAACAGGAACTGCCTTTGGAACATCAACAGGTCCGAATGCAAACACAGTTGGTCCGAGCTTCAGGTCTGAGTTCATCATTTCCTCATAAGTTACTTCCTTCCCTGTATAAGCTGAAATACGACCCATAATAGCTGTCAGAGTTGATATGGCTGTATTTTCTGCTTCGTTGATTGGCTTTCCGGTACGGATTGCAGTCACGAGGTCGATATGTTCCTGAAGATATGGATCAACCTTAACACGATTACCGGGTTTGCCATCCTCACCTAAAGGATATTCATATTTCCATAACTCGGCTCCTGCCAAATCCAGAATTGAATTATGACAGTTGGTTGATCCTTTTGATCCCTGAATTCTTTCTGAAACATTGTCTTTGCAGCCATTTATCTGGCGGCACATACTATGCAGGTGAATTCCATTCTCGAATGTAAAATCAACGCTGAAATTATCGAACTGGTCACCGGTAACGCGACGTTGTCTTGAACCAAAACCAACCGCTTTTACAGGATGTGCACCAAAAAACCAGTTGAAAACATCGATATTGTGAACATGCTGTTCAACGATATGGTCGCCTGAAAGCCACGTCCAGTTTACCCAGTCACGAATCATGTATTCCATTTCGCTCCAGGATGCATTCGGGTCGCGATGCCATAATTTCCCACCGTTCCAGTAAACATTACCTCCAACAATATCACCCATGGCGCCTTGTGCAACTTGTTGCCAGGTGGCGATATAATCGCGCTGGTGGCGACGCTGAGTACCTGTTACAATGGACAATTCAAGACCTTTTGCTTTTTCTCCGGAAGCCATTACTGACCTGGCTCCTACGGGGTCAACGCAAACAGGTTTTTCGGCAAATATATGTTTATTGGCTGCTATGGCTGCTGCCATGTGTTCCGGACGGAATGACGGGGGAGTGGCAAGAATTACAATATCTACACCGGCATCGATAACTTTCTGGAATGCATCGAAACCAACAAAACATTTGTCAATAGCTACTTCCTGACCTTTTTCTTTTAAAATCTTAGCTCTGCATGAATCTACCCGATCCTGAAAAGTGTCGCCCAGGGCAACTACCTGAAGATTCGGACCTGCTGAAAGAAAATTAATGGCAGCACCTGTTCCGCGGCCACCGCAACCAATTAATCCAGCTCTGAGAACTGGTCCGTCGGGAGCCAGATCAAGCATAGCCGGAATTGAAACGGTTTTTTTTGTGTCACGGGCACAACTGCTGATGATGGAAGGAACAATAACTCCAGCTACACCAACGGTTGCCGCTGTGCTGAGGAAATTACGTCTTGAAATACCTGAGTTTTTCATGATTGATTTTTGAAGTTATTAATTAGTAATAGGTTGATAAGGTTTGTCACAGATTCACAGTTTTATTTACGAATTTGTGCTTATATTTTCATGGGTTTTACGGAATAAAGTTTATTGTTTATTTGCACCGGTTTTTTCATCAAACTCACAAACTACCCTGAATCCCACATGAAAACAATCTGAATACCACCAGATGCTTTTTGGTATCTGGGGATCGGTTTGCAACCATGCATCAGTTCTTGTATAGTCGCGCGAAGCACTTCTTAAATCATCGGCAGAGCTCATAAATGATCCTCCCCGGATAACATGTTCTTTACCCTCTGCAGGTCCTTTAGGATCCTTTATCAATCCATCGGGGTATTTCGAGTATGCATCCGCCTGGTACCAGTCACTGCAAAATTCCGCAACATTTCCTGTCATATTCTTCAAACCAAATGGGTTTGCCTGCACGCGATCGGGGGTCTGGGTTTTTGCCGGACTATTTCCCTTAAAAATAACAAAACTATTTATTATTGCTGTATCATTTTTAGAAATTCTGGCTTTTAATCCTGTCTTTTCATATTTACGGGGATTTCCCGGGAAAAAATAAGGACTTTCTGTTCCTGCTCTGCAGGCAAATTCCCATTCAGCTTCAGTAGGTAAGCGATACGTTTTACCTGTTACGGATGATAGCCACCTGCAATAAGTTTCAGCAGCATGGAAAGAGAATGAAATTGCAGGTCTTTGTCCCATACCCCATCCCTGATCCGGTTGTCCGTAAGGGGGAGTGGCACCTGAAATGGCATCAGTCTCTGAAGCTTCAGAATTTCTTATTCCTTCGGTATCTGTAGAACGGCCTTCTCTGGCTGTCTGACTGTAAAATGCCAGGTATTCATTCCAGCTTACCTCAATTTCTGCCATAAAGAAAGAACTGATTTCTACCTCTTTAACAGGTCCTTCATCCTCTTTTCGGAAGGGTTCCTTTTCAGGACTTCCCATACTAAATTTTCCACCCGGAATGGCAATCATATTAAAGGATACAGATGATTTGGGGATCTGTTCAGCAAAGTTTTTAAATTCAGAAACACTTGTTGCTTCAGTGAATATTTCTTTTGCGGCCGAAGAGGTGGCTCCGAAACTCGAATTGCTTCCGTGAGTATATCCCTCGATATAATGACCGGCATTCAGATGGCAGTTAATGCAATGAAGTTCGCTCGTTTTGATAGTCTTCTGATAATACAAATGAGCATCTTCCCCTTCTTTTGTAAGTTTTGCAGGGAACAGGTTTTCGTGACATTTTATGCAGGAACTTTCATAAACATGATGACGCGCAAATTCCAGACGACCGCGCTCTTCCCAGTTAAATGATGCAGAATCCTTGGTCCACATGCTCCATAAATCGCGTAAACCCGTTGTTCCTTTTGCCCAGAGGTATCCATCACCTTTTGGTGGGAGATGGCATTCCACACATGCTACTCTGTAACCTGATTGTGTCTGGTAATGAACTGACTTTTTCCACGAAGCATCGGCTGCAGGATGAATATGACATGAAATGCAGTAATCATTTGTTGATGTAGATTCGAGGACTTTCCCTCCGCTAAGCATAAGCAATACCCCGACGAGTAATCCGGGTAAAAAAATGATAAGAAATCGCTTCATAAAATATAAATAATTCAGAGGCTTAAGATATATAAAACAACAATTACTGTTGTCTGATATTTATCATTTTTGGTATATTATTTTATTGGGGAGTTTAAATTGTATTTTTACGATCTGAATCAGTCTCTTTATTTCATTGTGTTTTCTCTGTGTAACTGCCTCGTACTATTAATTTCACAGAGTAACACGGAGAAGACACAGAGGAAGAAGAAGAAATTATTATTATATAATATGACAGAAAAACAATGGAGCACACTTTTGGATGTGATTAACGGCAAGGAAGTCAGCCCGGTTCCTGTAGGATTTATTATCGATAGTCCATGGCTGCCAAAATGGTATGGGATAAAAATCATCGACTATTTTTCAAACGATGAACTCTGGTTTAAAGCGAATCTTCATGTAATGAATACTTTTCCGGAAATAATTTTTCTCCCGGGATTCTGGTCAGAGTATGGGATGTGCAGCGAACCATCAGCTTTTGGTGCTATTAACTCATTCCCTGAAAACGAATTTCCCCACGCGAAAAAATTTATACATTCGGTGGAGGAAATCGACAGGATTACAAAACCAAATCCCGGAACAGATGGTCTGGCCCCGTTTTTAACAAACAGATTGCTTCTAAACCGGAACAAGATCGAAGCCGCAGGTCATAAAATATATTTTTCGGTTTCCAGAGGTCCCCTGAATGTCGCAACACATCTCATGGGAGTTACAGAGTTCCTCACTGCCATGATGATGGACCCCGAAAGAATCCATCGCCTATTAAAAATTATTACGGAATATCTGGTTGAGTGGCACAACCTTCAGAAAAAACTGATTCCAACTATTGATGGAATTCTTGTACTTGATGATATCATTGGCTTCATGGGCGGGGAGGAGTTTGTGGAATTCGGTTTGCCTTATTTCAAAACCCTTTTCGACCGCAATATATCCGTTAAATTTCTCCATAACGATGCAGATTGCAGAGCCTCACTCCGTTATCTTCCGGAGATGGGAGTTAATCTATTTAACATGGGATTTGATATCCCCCTGAATGAGCTGAAAAGTTTAACAGACAACAAGGTTACAATGCTCGGGAATATTCCTCCGAGGGATGTTTTGGCGAATGGAACTGAAGAACAGATCAGGACTGAGACACGGGAAATTATCGGATCCCTCGAAAATAAAAAAAGGGTGATTTTATCCTGTGGCGGAGGGATGCCTCCGGATGTGACTACAGAAAACATTCAGGTTTTTTGCGAAACAGTCCGGAAGCATAACTGATATAGTATTAGTATTGATTTACTTTTTTTGACAATTATTTTGCTTGTGTGCATCCTTTTTATACTTTTGTGAGGCTTTGAAAAAAGCATTTTCAGAAAGATTCCCCACGGTGAGGTGGGTGAGTGGCTGAAACCAGTCCCGATGTACATCGGGACTAAACTGTCGCAAGGGAATTAGAATTATTTTGAAATTACATATTGGTGAGGTGGGTGAGTGGCTGAAACCAGTCCCGATGTACATCGGGACTAAACTGT
>CAYOLQ010000194.1:0-105 GCA_964404825.1 uncultured Chitinophaga sp. | reverse complement strand
ATTAGAATTATTTTGAAATTACATATTGGTGAGGTGGGTGAGTGGCTGAAACCAGCAGTTTGCTAAACTGCCGTACGGGAAACTGTACCGGGGGTTCGAATCCCC
>CAYOLQ010000193.1:0-4753 GCA_964404825.1 uncultured Chitinophaga sp. | reverse complement strand
CACCCCAGAGCCAGTCGGGATCGGACCAGCCAAAATTTTCATTATATCCGCTATATGCAAGTCTTCCACTACTGTTAACAATAAGTTCTCCGGTTTGAGGCTTACGAAGAAAATCCTGGCTTACATATGCATCTATGCGCTCACCTACCTGTACCCAAGGTCTTACGGCTGAATAAACAGGGTCTAACTTGGTATAGTAACGTGCAAAAGTGGACCAGTTGAGACCCAGATCCAATTGCCAATCCTTATTCTTGATTGGAGAACCATTTAATGTTACTTCCCAACCACGGCGGGTGGTTTCTTCTTTCGTATTTGTATAGACACCGGTATATCCGGAAGCCGGTGTAAGCGGACCTGTTATGATGCCGTTGTACATCCTTTTACTGTAGTAGGATACATCAGCCATCAAACGATTCTTGTACATCATGCCTTGTAATCCAACTTCATATGTATTGGCACTTGCCGGAACAAGGCCTTCAGGATATAAAGAGGTAGGGAGAGCGGCACCATTCAGGGTATTCCAGGTAGGACTTGCAACCGAATAAGAACTATTTATTGCATAAACACCGGCTGGAGTTTTAGACATGGTCCAGGAACTTCTGACCTTCAACAAATCAAGCCATTCTTTTGTTGATTCCGGCAAAAGTTCTGAAACTACAAAACTCCCTGCTACGGATGGATAAAAGTAGGAGCGGGTTTCGGCAGGTAAGGTTGAACTCCAGTCATTACGACCAGTTGCCTCGACATATATCAATTTATTCCATGATATTCCCATACGGCCATAAAGGGAATTAACCTGTACCCTGTAAAGATTTTCGTTAACAGCGGCTGCAGTTACCGATGCTTTTAACGAGAAAAACCCGGGAACTGAAATTCCTCCGTTAGTATTGCCATTCATATTATCACTTTTATTGAAAAATATGGTTCCTCCGGCAAGATACTCCATGTTAAATTTACCAAATGACTTATTTCCTGTTAGTAATAAATCATTATTTATACTCATTCCCTGAGTTTGGCCTACATTATAACCCCCTGTCATAGTACCATTCCAGGTAGAACTATTCCCCGGAACACCCGTATTACCCGAAGATACGTATGAACCCCACGAAGTCCTGATCTGCCCTTTATCAGTATAAAAATCGAGACCTGAACGAAGACTGGCTTTTAACCAATCTGTAAACTGATAACTCAATGACAAATCGGCGTTAAAAATATCACGGGCAATCTGATTCGTCTTTTCGTACCGGTCAAAATAAGGATTGTTCATCCCTGCTGCCTGCGCATAGGTATAGTTTTGGGTCTGGTCTTTTACAAGCCAATAATTATCCTTGTAGTCCAAAATATTAAAGTCAGCGCTTGAATAAATTAACAATGCGTACATCGGATCATAGGAGGTATAACCATTTGTCCCAAGATTTGGTGATGATTTCCGGGCGTATGATACGTTTGAACTCATTTTGAATTTGTCTAAATTGATATCACCCCCAAAAGTGTACGTGTATTTATTCAGTTTAGAATTAGGATATTGCCCTTTATTTTGCGTCCAGTTAAGCGAACTTCTGAGCGAGACGATATCCCCTTTATGTCCAATATTAATATTGTTATTGGTCACATACCCTTGTTCCAGAAAATTAGCAAAGTTGTCTTTTCCAATTGGCAGATAAGGATAGTCTTTATAGGTCATTGCATAGGGGTCCCACTGCGAACGTATTGTACCATCCATTGTGGTTCCCCATGAGCTCGTAGAGTTTCTATCATACATATTATTGCTACCGCGACCATAGACACTTTGCTTCTCGGGAATAGCTAAAAATCCGGCAGTAAACATGGTATTGGTTGCAACATCTATAGTTATTCCGGATTTATTCATGCTGCCATTTTTGGTTGTAATCAAAATAGCGCCGCTAGCACCGCGAAAACCATAAAGTGCCGATGCTGTTGCCCCTTTCAGTATACTCATTGATTCTATATCTTCTGACGATAAATCGGCAAGTGTCTTGTTGGCATAAGCAACTCCATCTATTACCAATAAAGGATTTTCACCACGAATAGTAAGCACCGGAACAGTTCCAAAATCGGTCGAGTTTCTAACCAAAAGTCCTGCCACTTTTCCGGTAAGAGAGGTAGTAACATCAGTACCCGAAACCTTCTGGAGGCTTTCTCCTGTGACCTTTTGAACTGCATAACCCAGGGCTTTCTCTTCACGTTTGATACCAAGGGCTGTAACCACCACTTCATCGACTCCGATAGATTCCTCAGCTAATACAATATTAAGGGAGCTTTTCACCCCAATTGCGACCTCCTGCATTTTCATGCCCACAAAGGAAAAAATCAAAGTAGACTTATCCGAGACATTGGAGATTGAATATTTCCCCTCATTATCTGTAATTACACCTGAGGTAGTTCCTTTCACCACTACCGTCACACCAGGGAGTGAAGCGCCTGAAGCGTCAGTGACCTTTCCTGATACTTTCCGCGTCTGTTGTTGTGCGATTTGTGTCACCAGACTTGTTTGATCAATATTATTGGTCAGTACAATCTGCCTGTCAATAATCGTATAATGGATGTCGGTACTTGCGAACAAAGTCTGAAGCACCTCATCGATTTTACCTCCTTTGGCCTGGATATCTACTTTTCGTTCAGTATTTATCAGATCCTGGTTGTAGAGAAAGAAGAACTCACTCTGGTTCTCAATTTCATTCAGCACCTTCTCAAGTTTTGCCTGGCTGAAATTTAATTCCAGTTTGGTTTTCTGCGCATAGGATTCTTCCACTGCAAAAGTCTGGATGATTCCCAAGAAGAAAAAAAGCAATGTCCATCTCATCATAGTTAAGCTTTTTTTAAGGGCATACCTGTCCGGTGCCCACCAGTTACGATTTTTTTTCATACATTTACCGTTGTAGGGTTAATACTAAAAAGACTGTTATCACTACTATTCTGCAGGGAGGTGGTTGCACACCTCTCTGTTTTTTTATCTTTTGCGAATGGTTATCTCTTTAACTGAGAAAACTCCGTCGTCATTCATTGTTCTTTGTTGTACCAGAAATTCAATGGGAACCGTCAATGCAATAAGCCGAATAACTTCCTCCACAGGTTCTTCGCGAAATGTTGCCCTGTATTTATAACGTTTGATTTGTTCATCTGTAATGGTGATTTTGATGTTGTACCATCTACTCATTCGTTTGAACACATCCGAGAGGGGTTCGTTGCGGAATATCAACATCCCGTCTTTCCAGGTATTATATTGCTGAGCATTGAGGGTTGAAGTCTGGTATTTCTTCTTCGTGTTGTCATAAACTAATTTCTGATCGGGTTTCATCAGGGCATTCAGACCGATGGCAGGATTATCAACCTCAACAGAACCCTCTTGCAGTACCACTTCAGTTGTATTCTCCTCCTCGAGAGCAGAAACACTGAAAATGGTACCCACAACTTTCACATCAAGGTTAGGTGTTGAGACTGTAAATGGTTTTTTTTTGTCTTTTGTGACCTCGAAATAGGCTTCGCCGGAAAGGTTTACATGGCGATTCTGTTTAAAGTCTAGCGAATATTTCAATTTTGCATTGCTGTTGAGCCAGCCTTTGGATCCGTCAGGTAACATAAATTGAGTCCGTGCACCGGCAGGAGCACAGATTTCTGCCCAAGCTGTTACCTCATGATTATTGCTTTTGATCAAACTGATCGTTGAGTAAATTAGCAATGGAAACAGTAAAATAGCCGCTATCCTGGAATAGAGAAGGATCACTCTTCTATTCAGACTGATTGGTTTTGGCTCTTCAGAAAGGATTTGACTCCGAAGGTTTTCGTAAACCAAACGTAGATCTTTTGGCGATTCTTCCGTGTTTACGGAAAAATCATTCCAATGTTGGTGGATGGTAGTCTCGAGCTCACTTCTCAACGAATCGTCTTCAAACCACGATGCTATGCGTTTGTAATCCCGGTAGGAGTATTTTCCGGCGGAATAGTTTCTGAGCAAACTGTAATCGATTTTATCTATCATGGTTGGAATTTGCTTTATGAGCCCCATCGACACGACGGTATCAACTCAAAGTAATGGTAATATCCCTAAATCCCAAAAACCCCTATCCAGAATGAAGTTTTTTATGCAATAAAAAGCAAGAAGAAGAGCTTACCGGCGATTTTATCTTCATGGAATGATTTTCGAAGGAAATTCATTGCCTCAGTTATTTGATTTTCAACTGTTTTTTCTGAAATGCCCATCTCAAGGGCAATTTTCTGTACAGACATACTTTCTTTCTTTCGCTTCAGAAAAATTTCTTTCCTGCGAACTGGTAATTGGTCAATTAATAGGTTGAGTTTCGAAATA
This sequence comes from uncultured Chitinophaga sp., assembly GCA_964404825.1. Classification (GTDB taxonomy): domain Bacteria; phylum Bacteroidota; class Bacteroidia; order Bacteroidales; genus JACJXF01. The sequence continues at coordinate 426 of CAYOLQ010000193.1, read as the reverse complement.
AGCGTTTCAAAATTTAGCTGATCTTCCTGAAAGGAGGTATCTGCAGCAATGGATTCAAAGAGTTCAAGCTGAAATTTTTGCTGTTGAGCTCTTTTATTAAAACTTTTCAGTATGGCATGAAAGGCTATTGTAAAGAGGTAGGACTGGAAGGAGGTATCCGTTTTAAGGGAACTCCGGTTTGTCCAAATCTTCAGAAACACTTCCTGAACAATATCTTCCGCTTCTGTTTCGGATTTAAGATAGGAATAGGAAAACCGGTACAATTTCTGGCTATAACGTTCAAAAAGAGATTCAAAAGCAGTCTCCGAACCTCTTTTAAGGGAGGCTGTCAGTTCAGTTTCCGTTTGAAAATCCTCTTTTTTCAAAATTGTCCCGGTAGTATAGTTGGCATAAAATTAGCCAAAAATTCTGTCAACTGACGGGGTG
>CAYOLQ010000192.1:0-4782 GCA_964404825.1 uncultured Chitinophaga sp. | reverse complement strand
TCACAGGGTGAGAAAGTCAGGGCTCTGAAAAGACCCACTTCCAATCTTGACACAGTACGCAGAGTTTTCTCATACTATTCAGACAGCCCGGCTGAACTTTTATATAACATTGAATGGGTGGATGCCGACATCCGGAACATTGACTCCCTGCTCGAAGCCATGTATAATGTTAGCACTGTATACCATTGTGCAGCAAGTGTATCTTTCAATCCTGCCGAAAGGGATGCTATCATCGAAAATAATGTTGTCGGAACCCGGAATGTAGTTAACGCATGTCTTGCCAGATCCATAAAGAAACTTTGTTATGTCAGCTCAACCGCCGCTCTCGGTCCGCCGAAGAATAATGGGCTCATTGATGAAAACTGCATGTGGACTGCCGATCGGCACAACTCGGGATACTCAGTTTCGAAGTTTCATTCAGAGATGGAGGTTTGGAAAGGTATTGAAGAGGGACTAAAAGCTGTAATCGTAAATCCTTCTGTCATTTTTGGTCCGGGATTCTGGGACAAAGGTTCCTCCTCTATGTTCACCAAAATATTCAGGGGATTAAAATTCTATTCCCAGGGTGTAACGGGATATGTATCTGTTGAAGATGTAAGTGCTGCTATGATTGCACTCATGAAAAGCAACAAATCCGGTGAGCGCTATATTCTTTCTTCCGAAAACCTTAGCTATAAGGAAGTTTTCGATATGATCTCTCTCTCATTGGGTGTTAAGGCTCCTTTCATTGAAGCCACCCCAATACTCACTAAATTTGTTTTACAGCTTGAAAATTTACGTTGTATGTTTGGGGCAAAAAGAGTTCTGACAAGTGAAACAGCAAAAGCAAGTCGTAATAAGGCATTCTTCGACAATTCAAAATTCAGGGAACAGTTCAAAGTGGATTTTCAGCCAATAAAACCTGTAATATTAAAAACGGCCGGCTTCTTCATTCGCGATATAAGGGAAGGATGGCTTGACAAGTCATGCAATCGCTGGCAAAAACCAGCCTGATAAGTCCGTATCTCTAATCCCTGAACCTTGCCATATATCTGGCAATATATTTCCCGATAATATCAAACTCCAGATTCACAACCGTTCCTGCTTTTATCTGGTGAAAATTTGTCATCTCATAGGTAAATGGAATGATTGCCACTTCAAACGAATTATCCTTTGAATTCACTACTGTGAGACTTACTCCGTTTACGCATACAGAACCTTTCTCTACCGTAATGTAATCATCCATTGCCGGGACGTATTCAAACCGGTAATACCAGCTGCCTTCAGCTTCACGGACTTCCGTGCAGATGGCAGTCTGATCAACATGACCCTGCACAATATGTCCGTCGAGGCGTCCGCTAAGTACAGCACTTCTTTCCAGATTAACCTTATCCCCGGCTTTTAATAATCCCAGGTTCGACTTTTCAAGTGTTTCTTTAATGGCGGTAACGGTATAATTTCCAGAGGTTTTCTTAACAACCGTAAGGCATACTCCGTTATGAGATATGCTCTGATCTATTTTAAGTTCTTTAACAAACGAGCACTCCATCGTTAAATGAAGGTTTTCTTTTTCTTTTTCAAGCCGAATGAGCTTTGCTGCTTCCTCAACAATTCCCGTGAACATGTGTATAGGTATTTGGTGATACAAAAATAAGGAAAAAGTTAAGTACACAGGTATAGAAAAACAGGAATATGCGGACTATTCACGAACAATGCCTGCACTCTTAGCGCCATGGCGATTTTGACATTAAATATTTTTATTATCTTTCACATCAAATCCGAGCCAAATGAAATCTTCCACCCCCCGTGAACTTGCTCTTATCATCGCAACACTTTTTGCATTGCTTTTTGGGATCGGCATTTTTCTCATTTTCTATTTCGAATCACCATATTGGTGGGCATACGCCATTCTCGGGTGTGTTTTTTTCTTTCTCGTTGCCTGGTATGTTGTTTATCAGACCATCAATAGCCTTATTCTCGATAAAATTCAACCCATTTATAAAACCATTCATGATTATGCCATTTCTCAGAAGGAATTAAAAAAACAACTGGCGGAGAAGGATATAATAAAACAGATGAACAGGGAAGTGGAAGATTGGGCAGATAAAAAAGCCAAGGAGATAAAAAAGCTAAAACAGCTCGAAAAATACCGTAAAGATTTCCTGGGAAATGTAATGCACGAACTAAAGACGCCTATTTTTAATATTCAGGGATATGTTCTTACCCTGCTCGACGGAGGTATCGAAGATTCCACTATCAATATGCTTTATCTCGAGAGAACAGAAAAAAGTATTAATCGGATGATCTCCATTGTTGAAGATCTGGAAGCAATTTCCCGCCTCGAATCCGGAGAGATGAAGCTTAACGTCGAATCTTTCGATATTGTAAAACTTACCGAGGAGGTTTTTGAAATAATGGACATGAAAGCCCGCCATAAAAACATAAAACTTAGTTTTGCCTCATCTTACAATAAACCCATTAAGGTGGTAGCTGACAGAAAGCGCATACATGATGTACTGAATAACCTTGTTATCAACTCTGTTAATTACGGAGTTAAAGGAGGGAAAACAACAGTATCATTCATGGATATGGGCCAGAACCTTCTTGTTGATGTTACCGATAATGGAATCGGTATAAGTGAGAAAGATATACCCCGTATCTTCGAACGGTTTTACCGTACCGACAAATCCCGTTCCCGCGATCAGGGAGGCACGGGCCTTGGGCTTGCAATCGTTAAGCACATTATCGAAGCACATAACCAGACAATAAACGTCAGAAGCCGCGTGGATAAAGGCAGTTCCTTCGTCTTCACCCTCAAAAAAGCATAGCTTCATTAAGCGCAAAGGCGAGGGCGCAAAGGAAAACGCAAAATAATAATTGGTGTTTGCCTCACTATCATTTAAGCGCTAAGACGCTAAAGCCAAAGAAATATGACGGAATATGAGAAACTGATCTTAAGGTTTGCCTTTGAGGCTTTGCGCGAAACTATTTCACGCAGAGACGCAAAGAATTATGCCGGAATGCCTTTGCGGCTTTGCGCGAAACTATTTCATGCAGAGGCCTAAAGTAAAACGCAAAATAATAATTTGTGTTTTCCCCCGCTTTCGCGGAGCTTCAGCGGAGCAAAGCCTTGCGCCCTCGCGCCCTTGCGCTTAACTTTTCTTCATTTGCGCTTAACATTTTTTTATTACCTTTGTCAAATTTTCTAACAAGCATCCATCAAAGGACTTAATTAATGAGTAAACCGTTTCCTGAATATAAGAATTTCAACCTGTCCGGAATAAACAAGGAGGTACTGAAAAAGTGGAGAGAGGAGAAGACTTTTCACCAGAGCATTAGTAGTCGCGAGAATGCTCCGAGTTACGTTTTTTATGAGGGTCCCCCTTCTGCAAACGGGAAACCGGGTATCCACCATGTGATGGCCCGCACAATCAAAGATATTATCTGTCGCTATAAAACCCTCGATGGCTACCGCGTTGAACGTAAGGCCGGCTGGGATACCCATGGACTTCCGGTAGAACTTGGAGTGGAGCAAAAACTGGGCATCACCAAAGAAGATATTGGTAAGAAAATAAGCATTGCCGAATATAACGAAGAGTGTCGCAGGGAGGTAATGAAATATACCACAGAGTGGGAAGAGCTCACCGACCTTATGGGTTACTGGGTGGATATGGATCATCCCTATATTACCTATGATAACCGGTATATCGAAACCCTCTGGTGGCTCCTTAATCAGTTTTTCGAAAAAAATCTTTTATACAAAGGATATACCATTCAGCCTTATTCTCCTGCTGCCGGCACCGGTCTCAGCACACACGAACTCAACCAGCCCGGCTGCTACCGTGATGTTAAGGATACCACTGCTGTTGCTATGTTTAAGGTTTCGAGGGATCCAAAATCTGAATTCCTTTTTAGCGGAACAGACGCCCCGGTTTATATAATGGCATGGACCACAACACCCTGGACTTTGCCTTCAAATACCGCACTTGCCGTTGGCCCCGATATTGAATATGTTAAAGTCAGGAGTTTTAATCCTTACAGTGGCTCCCCGATTACCGTTGTGCTGGCAAAAGCTCTTCTGAATTCATTTTTCCCTGAAAAAAATCAACTTCTGGTTTTCGATGATTACAAAACGGGAGATAAAAACATTCCCTATAAAATTCTGTCTGAATTTAAAGGTCGCGATATTCTCGGCGTTCGGTATGAGCAACTTCTCAACTGGGTTAACCCCGGTGAGAAAGCATTCCGGGTGATTCCGGGTGCATTTGTTACTACTGAAGATGGTACCGGAATCGTGCATATTGCTCCTACATTTGGTGCAGATGACTACCGTGTATCAAAAGAAAACGACATCCCCGCATTGCTTGTCAGGGATACTGAGGACAATCCAGTACCCCTGGTAGACAAAAAAGGTCGCTTTATACCCATTGAAGATATGGATCCGGGATTTGTGAAGAAGTTCGTAAACCTTGATTCATATAAGGAATTCGCCGGCAGGTATGTAAAAAACGAATACGACGACAGCCTTCCTGCAGATGCAACCAGCGTGGATATCGATATCGCGGTACACCTGAAACACAGAGATCAGGCCTTCCGGGTGGAAAAACATATCCACAACTACCCGCATTGCTGGAGAACAGATAAGCCTGTACTTTATTACCCGCTCGATTCATGGTTTATCCGCACCACAGCCCTGAAAGACCGTATGATAGAACTTAATAATACTATCAACTGGAAACCTGAATCAACAGGAACAGGCCGCTTTGGTAAATGGCTTGAAAATCTTGTCGACTGGAACCTTTC
>CAYOLQ010000191.1:0-4950 GCA_964404825.1 uncultured Chitinophaga sp. | reverse complement strand
TATAGACGGCATCAATGCAAGTTTATTTTTATTCAAAGTCAAGGCGCCAGAGGCCTCTTTCCCAAATCTGGAAGATCCATCAAGTGCTGCATTAAATGAAATAAAATACCTGCTCAGATATTTGTAATCGGTGTTCAGGTACATATTTAGCCAATTCCAATCACCAACATCACCTCCCACTTTTCTCAAAGCGTTCGCGCCATTTCCAACACTGACAAAATTATCTGTAGCAGAGTTATATCCCAATCCATAATCGGACTGACTGCTACTCTTGTTATATCTCGCCCCAAGATTGGCAGACAAATCATGGATATGATGATAGGTTTTATTAAATGAAAGCCTGGTATCATTATACAGAGAAAACATGCGCTGAACATTACTTCCTGAACGGTTGTTTGCAATAGCCAGGCTCAACGTGTCGTGGGAAATACCATTGCTGGGGATGAAGATATTCTCCCTGACTTTATCAAATGTAACACCGACAATAGAATGTATATTCAGATTTTTTGTGAGTTCGTACTTGATTCCGAATGATCCTGAAAAACGATAATTCTTGTTAACATCCTGCATTTTTTGAATGGCAACAACAGGATTACTGATTCCGAAGATATCCGTATCGGCAAGATTTGGAGATTGAGCGCCATCGTTCCCCAACTGATAAACTGGTAGAAACGGGGCTTTTATCAATCCAAGGAACAGCGGATTAGTTTTAGCATTAATCCCCTGATCTTTTAAAGCCTGCTCGCTGTTTGTGTAGGCAAGATTGGCTTCCGCAGTGAGTTTCGACGTTAGTTTAAAATTGGAATTGAACCTCATAAAATATCGGGTCAAACCTGTATTTGTGGTGATTCCCTGATCGGAAGTATATCCCAGTGACAAAGCGTAGGTGGCAATATCATCGCCTCCGGTAACTTTTAAGTGATAATTCTGGTTGAAGCTATTGCCTATCACCTTATTCTGCCAGTCTGTCTGGTTATGGAAACGGAAATAATCCGGGTTTGATTGGCTGTCGTTCATAAAAGGTATGGACCGGATAATGTCATCAGTCAGCCCGGTCGTCTTCAAAATGTCCGAAAGGTAAGTACGGTAATCTGAGGCATTCATCACAGGAATAGGCCTGACTGCAGAATTGAATCCGCCATATACTGCGAAATCAATTTTGGTAGCCACCTCTTTTGCCCGGCAAGTTGTTATCAGGATAACGCCATTTCCTCCACGCGTTCCGTAGATTGAGGCTCCATCTTTAAGTACGGTGACGTTATCAATGTCTTTGATGTCGATATCAGCCAGGGGATTTGTTTCATGTCCTGAAATCAAAGAGTTGCCGTATGAATTGACATCATACATTACTCCATCAACAATGTACAAAGGCTGGTTCGTGGCGTACAAGGAATTAAATCCTCTTAAAAACAAATTGGCGCCTATCGAAGGTGTACCGGAACGTCTGACAGCATTTACCCCTGCTATCCGTCCTTGCAAATAAGTATCAGGAGTTTCTACAGTACGCTCCCAGTTGCCGGTAGTATTAAATGAGGACACCGAATGGACAATTTGGTTCTGGGGCTCATCACCGTAGGGCAATTTGGCCATATCATAAGAAGATAGAAATGCATCCTCAAAAAGGCTGACCTCCACCAATGTTCTTCCCTTCAGCGGAACTTCCCTTTGCTGATAACCCGGACCCGAAACCACCAGTGCTGTACTTTTATCGGGTACGGTAATCGAAAATAATCCTTTATCATCCGTTAAAGTTGCGGAATAACCTGCTACACTGATGTTTATTCCGGGTAATGCTTTCCCCGTGGATGCTTCTTTTACTGTCCCGGAAACTTTGATCAACTCATTCGTTCGTCCGGCAACATTGGCTGCAGCATTTTTGTCCAGTCTAAACTGAGCAGTTGAATAGCCATTCGATATCAAAATTATCAAGCTCAGTAATAATATTTTCTTTACCGCTCTTATCGTTAGATGCATATCATTGAGTTTATTGCGATTCACTTTAAAATTTTGAACTGGATTTTAATTTAATACCGGTATCATTTTAATATAATCCAGGACGAGTGTATTGGTTCCGTTTCCGGTCGAAGCAGCGCTTACCAGAAAGGTATCCAGTCTCCCATAACTTGTTACTGTATAATCGCCCAGATAGACTTCATTGTAATTTAAAAGCTCCACTTGTTTATAAGGGAATGCAGGTAAAAGGGCAGTTGTGCCAAATGCAAGTCTTTGAGAAAATAGGAGTGGAACCGCTGGTAGAACTGCAGTTGTATTGAAATCCCTAACCGCCACCCAATAAACTTTATAAGTCACATTATTCAGTATTGGCTGGTATTTTATCCAATAGGAAGCGACCCCGCTGTTATAAAAGTAGATCTCTCTGAAGTCGACATTTGTATTTGGGTTTCTGCGGGTTATCGTACTCCTGGTACCATTATTTCCATAGATGCCAGCATAGTTTTCGCCCTGAATGATCACAGGTTTAATTTTGCCGGATAGCTTATAATCAATCCGGTTAACGACATAGACGACTCCATTACTTATTTTGCGGGTTTCTAAAATGGCGCTCTTGTCGAGGTGAATCTTTGTACTATCGTTGGATATCAGCGAATCAGGCAGTATGTCGGCCGTGAAACTTCCTCTAAACACGAGATCCTTCACAATGTTCCAATTCGTTATACTGTCAGATACAAAAGCGTTGCGCGCAGGTGTGGCGGCAGGATCATTAACAGCATAATATTTGGACAGCTTCGTCTTTTCTGAGGTAAATGCAGCATCGGTAAGCATCACGAAGGTAAACTGCGCATCTTCATTGCTCAAATCTGCTACCCGTTGAAGGAAATAATTCTTCTGGAAAAAGCCTGATCCCGGTTTTAAAATGGGTATTCCTGTTGCAGGATCTATACCGGTAACTTCAGCTTTGGAGGAATCACGGTAGGAATAATCAAGTGATTTCAAAAAAGCTTTTTGTGCAGAGCTAACCGAATTATTCAAATATTCCCAGCCATTATTTTTAGGCAATATTGCCAAATCGATGGTGTGAAGCACTCCATTTCCAACATAACGGTCAGCGACTTTTATATTTGCTTCCTCAAATTTGGTCTTTGTAAATGAAATATTTTTCCCGTTCAAAGTTCTTATCATGAGCACGGGACTTGGCATACTGGTGAAGTAGGACTGATTTGAAATATGATTGGCAACCAACTGCCTCAATTTAGCGGTATCATTCGCGATAGTCTGATCCAGGCTTTGCAGCGCAGCGTTAGTGGGGGCCCAAATTGTAAATGTTCTGGAAGATGCTACTACCTGATCATATCCTGTCTTTTTCAGGTACTCAGCAAACTTGCTAAGATCAGGATTGGCCGTTATCTGATCAAGCAAATTTACAGCCAGCATTGAATCCTGAATTTTTATATGATCTTCCCATTTATCTTTACAACTGTACAAAAAAATTCCGATGAAAACTGACAGGAAGATGATAATCTGATTTTTAAAAGCGATCATTTTTCTACTTCTTAATAATTTATACTTTACAAATTGGCTCCCGCACAGGTTCCCAACTCCGGCAGGGCCAGCCTGATGAATTACGGTTTTTGAATTAAAGTGCCATCCGGCTTGAACCTTGGATATACCTGATCGTCATTAATCGGAATGAACTGGACAAGATCCAGGTTGTTATTATTCTGTGATCCTGTAATGTTCTGTATCCTGAATAGATGACGATCAGTCGTTTTAATATCTATGACACCTAATAATCGTGCCCCGAAGTTTGTACTGGCATTTTCGGAATATTGCTTCCACCCCTGAGCCTCGAGTTCTGCATCGGTTCCGACGGGCCTGGTAACAGTAAATTCAAGCAATTTGGGGAGTGGAACGCCATCAATCAGGATCTGATTAACATTCAGGGAACTGCCTGATTGCTTTTGGAAACGATAACCTACCCAAACCTTGTATTTCCCACGGACGATCAAGGGGGTTTTAAACTCGTACCAGGCCGGCCGATTAGGCCCGCCAATAGGTAAAATCAACAAATCGCTGTACAAGGCATAGTTCGTAATTGAACTTGCCGGACTCCAGGAATATTGAGGGCCAAAGGCCAGTTTTGTTAGTTCCCAGTTGATATCCACTATCGGATTTCCGGCAGTCAGATCAAAAGTTTTTATGGTAGTTGACCTCCGAAAAATTGCGGTCTGCTTTCGCATCTCAGGGAAATCAGCAACGTCCCAGTCTACTCTTGCCGGTTTACGGATCTTCAAAGTATAATGCTGCTTCATGCTGTTCAGTACGCCGTTACTTGCCGAGTTATCACTGGCGGACCTGTCGATCGGAGCTCCCGGTTCATAGACTCCGAGGAAAGTGACATCATTAATCAATATAGTCGTTCCGGACAAAGTGGAGGAAATTATTTCGAGTGGAGCAAGTGTTGCCTGAGACTGGGAAGAAGCTATATCGGCAAGATATTTTGCTTCATAAAGAATATGGTAATCAACAAAAAGGTGAAGGCTGTCGAGGATACTCTTTGGATTCCCGGTAAAACTGTATTTAGCTTTCAAATCGGCATAATCTTTAAACCCGGCAGCCTTAAGCACAGAATCCGGTTCAGCCAAAAGTGTAAGAAACTTTTTCCTGGGATCAGGATTATTGGCCGGCAAAATATTCAGGGTATCGTACAAGCCGGTTTCCTTCAATGCCTGGGTAAACATGGAATACTTAGGATTTTTTTCGATAAGTTGTGCAATAGTAAACTTTGCCGGCAGCAACACATTGTCTATGATGTGGATAATTCCGTTGCCTACGGTAATGTCACTTTGGACCATATTAGCCTGCCTGTTTACAATTATTTTAGTAACCCCGTTTACATTTTTTGCACCTGTTAGCAGGTATTGTCCATACATTGTCAATGATGGAAGCTTTCCGTCAGTAAAAGTGTTCGAACGGAGAGTGTCTGACAAG
>CAYOLQ010000190.1:0-4985 GCA_964404825.1 uncultured Chitinophaga sp. | reverse complement strand
ATATTTTCCTGCTGAATGCCGGAACAGTGGCAGCAATCCTGGCATTTCTGATTCTGCCTTCGATGCTGATAAGCAGGATATCGCCTGCAGAGTCAATACGGTTTAAATAATGACATTCAAAGAAAAAATATCCTTAATTACAGAAGAGCTAAAAAAGCCTTTACCCGGTGAACAGCAACAATTTCTTATGGCTCCTGAGTTTCGGGGGATCCCCGAATTATCTCCTCCCCGTAAAAAAGCAGCTGTGATGATTTGTATATTTCCCGGTGAAAAGGAATTACAAATCGTTTTCATAAAAAGAAATGAATACGATGGTCCGCATAGCGGTCAGATTAGTTTTCCCGGGGGAATTTATGAAGAAAGAGACATAGAACTGAAAAAAACAGCACTACGGGAAACAAAGGAGGAGATTGGTATTGATTTCGGAAATAATGCCATTCTTGGAGCTCTGACTCCACTTTTAATACCAGTAAGTAACGTATTGGTATATCCTTTTGTTGGATACTATAGTAGCACTCCAATGTTTATTCTGGATAAACGCGAAGTGGATTACCTGATTCTTCCTGAAATTGCTGATTTCCTTAATCCCAATTGTGTTAAAAAGGAAAAATGGAATCTCAGGGGAATGGATATTGAGGTTCCTTTTTATTTGATTAACGAAAATATCATTTGGGGAGCAACAGCAATGATATTATGTGAATTTCTCGAAATTATTTCACGCTCTGGGCTATATAAGCCATATCCATATTCAGGTAATGATCGTAGCGGAACATAATTTCCCTAACGTAACTATACGTTTCCTTACCACGGCAATAACCATTATTTACAACCGGATCATTGTAGAACTGCGGATCTGATTTTTTTAGGAGCCAGCTTTCTACATTATCATCCCAAAGTGTAGGATTTCCTCCGTATTTTATAGTGAGGTTAATAGCATCTCTAACGTGACCATATCCGACGTTATAAGAAGCCAGTACAAATTTGGCTCTTTCGTGGGGATCCTGGATTTCATCGACAAACCTCTTTTCAAGTTTCTCTACAAGTCTTATACCTGCCCGTATCTGGGCTTCTGTGGATGAATTTTTACTAACCCCCATTTTCTGAGCTGTGCGGGGCATAAGCTGCATTATGCCAAATGCTCCAGCCCATGATGTTACATTGGGGTTGAATCGTGATTCCTGATATATCATTGAAGCGAGAAGACGCCAGTCCCATGCGATTCTTTCAGCCTCAGCTTTAATAATTTGATCATAGCCTGATATTTTTCCGGTCTCCGGATAGTAATAATCGCTTTTTACAATAAAAGCAGATCGTTCGCTGTTAAAATACTTATTGTAAATAACCGCATATCGGGCTGTTTTCCTAAATTCTTCGATCCAGGTATCAATTTCTTTTTTAAGTTCTACGGATCCTTTTCGAACTGCCCATGCCTGATTCTGAGAAAAAGAAATTGCTGTTCCGATATCGATCCCCGGATAATACGTTTTATTAACTATGGCCATATTCTCATCAGAAACGGTATAATCAATTTCTCCGTTGGCAACCATTTTTATCAGTTGTTCTGTTTCTGTGGGAACTTCAATTATTTTGATGTCAGCACCAATTTCTTCCTCGAGATTCTTAAGCCGTGCCGAATAGGCTGAATTCAGATGAACATAAATGGTTTTTCCAGCAAGTTCAAGAGTATTTCTGACCAACTTTTTCTGATCTGCTTCCTGATTTTCTGGTATTCTCTGAACAAGTACCTGAGAAGTCTGGCTGTGAGGAACCGTAAAATCGACTAATTCCCTTCTGGAGTTTGTAATAGTAAGGTTGGAAGCTATCAGGTCATACTCACCGGTAATAAGACTTTCAAAATTTGCAGCCAGATTGTTGTTCGCTTTTAATTCGAGTTCGATATTAAGATGCTTAGCCATTTCATTCAGCATCTCGTACTGAAAGCCCATAGGCTGACCTTTGTATATGAAGTAATTTATCGAATTAAAATCCGTAACCACCGTAAGTTTTCCGTTTTCGCGGATTTGGGGAAGGTCGATGCTCTGAGCCTTAATGATTTCAGGGCTTTTTTCGACTCCTTTCCCTGAAAATAAAAAAAGGATTAAGAAAACAGAAAGTATAAAACTAAAATATTTAAAAATTCTCATAACAGAAATTTACTTAATCGTTTGGTTTGATAAAATAATTAAAGAGGCAGAACTGATATTTCCGTATTTATAGATTAAAATCAAATCCGGAATTTGTATCCATCATCAGATGGTTTCGTTTTGATTGCTCAACGGAATGAACGGGGTCAGTAACTATTGCACAAATTGTTAAATTAAATCTTTACAAAAGTACATAACCCTGTACTGCTTGTCAAACTAAGTTATCAACGTCTAAATGTTAATAATCAATATGTTAAACTTTTTTAACATTAATTCTACAGCATGGTTAGAATGTCACATTTCAACCGCTGCAATAACAATGAAAGAATGGATTTGTTCTTAAATGAATTTTTTAGTCATAAAATGTCCAGGACAATCCGAATTTTAATGAACCGGGGTTCATAGGATATCCATAAGTGGTAAAATAATTATACCCGGCAGGTCCGGCAAGAGCATTAGTATATTTGATAAAGAATCGCGTTCTTTTAACCTTCCAGTTGAGAAATCCGTCTAAAAACGGGTATTCGCCTGTCTTCGCTATATTCTGTCTGTAAAACATTCCGGTAGCAGGCATATAAGCATCTGAATAATAACTGGAGTTAATATAAAAATCAAATCCGATCTGAAATTTTAAAACACTTTTAAAGAAAGCATTTTCATAATAGCTTGTGTTTCCATAAGCCATGAGAGGGAGTTGAAGGTTCGATTCACGGTTCACCTTCTGAAGAATAAACTTATGAATATGGTTAAATCCTCCCCACTTGAATTTTTTTTCAAGTCTGAGAGATGAAACGAGTATATTTAAATCTGCTTTAGCAGGGAGAGCCATATCGTTAATATAGATGTAATTATCCATTAAACTCAGGCCCCCTTCTGCATAAACCGTGCCATCTCCGGAAGTGAAAGAAAGGCTTGCAGAAGTTGTTTTAGTTTTTGGAAATGCCGTATTCCATTGAAAGCGTGATGAATAGTACTGTTTAAGAAAGAAATCCGGTTCAGTTGCATAGAATTTACCAAAAGCAGATATTCTGGCGCCTTTTGCATTTAGCTTATAATTCATCGAAAAGTCTGTCAGTATGTCATTTAGCCTGTACCCGGCAAAGAAATACTCCATTTTTCCCTGATAGCTTATTCTGCTTTTCTTATTAAACAGCAGCATTCCATAAACAGAGAGGTTGTTATAATTGCTTGCAAAGTCCAGAGGCAAAATTGTATCTCTGGCTATTTCATTTTCTGTAATAGTAGTAAGACCCGGATAAAGGTAACTGTAACCAGTAAGCTGGTGCTTGATACCCATAATAAAACCCGGAAGGAATTTATACTCATCACCGGATATCTGAAATGAATTTTCGAATATATATCTGAAAACGCTGTCGTACGTCGGAACAAGGTTATAATAGTTATTCATATAGAAATCTGAAGTATCAGAATCGGTATATGTACGAGTATATCTGTCATACCGGATGGTATGATTAATCATGAAGGGTAGGGCTTTTTCTTTGCTAAATGTAAGCGTATCGTTGTTAAATGAGGTGGTATCGGCAACAGTTTTGCTGAACCTGTAGCTCTGTGTGGTAAAGAACGAGAGGTTTTTAACTGCCGAAGAGGCATTTCCGAGGCTTACACCGTATGCAATAGGGTCATTTGCCTGATGGAACAGAAAAGCCGGAACATCAATTATTCCGCCGTTTTCGAGGGATTTTGTTTTGTTGGAAGATATGCTGCCGTAAATGCTGTAATTATCCTTATCGTGGCTGGCAAAAAGTGAAAATCTGTTAGACTTGAGTTCCTGATAAAGGTAAATTCCTTTGGAAGTAATCAAATCGTATTCGAGTCCGATATTCGTATACTGGTTAATATTCTGTGTATGCAAGGCAGACAATACCTGTTCGCTGGTTGTTTTATTTCCGCTTGTAACATAAGAAACCTGGGTAAATGGTTTTCGCGTATTAAAATGGTTTCGTGTATAGGGATCGTGGAAATAGTGCAAATAAGGATTTGCAAACACGAAGGGGGACTGGTTATTTCGAAGGGAAAAAATAGTATTTTGGAAAGCTGATCCCGTATTTCCGAGGAACTGAGGTGCGAACGATTCTTTGTAAGCAACGTTATAGAAATGGAAACTAATTATTCCTGTATCGAGATCGCTTTTGAGAGCCTGCTTGGATAATTCGTCGATTCTTTTGGATGTTATAACAGCAATAGTATCTGTATTGGGAGGGGCAGGAATATCGTCATCCTGAGCAGATACAGCTGAGAAGGAGAGAAAAAAACAGGCCAGGAATATGATAGTATTTCTGATCATGGTTTTATATAAAATAAAAAGAGCCCCGATCTAATGTTCGGGGCTCAGGAAATTTGGCGACGACCTACTCTCCCACAATTGCAGTACCATCGGCGCTAATGGGCTTAACTTCTCTGTTCGGAATGGTAAGAGGTGGACCCCATTGCAATAGTCACCTAAAGCTGTTTTCCGCCTGAGGCGGATTATATTTTAACATGCCGGAAGAATTGAATTTTTAACTTGTTATAAAGAAAGTTTACGGGCAATTAGTACCACTCGGCTGTGACATTACTGCCTTTACACCTGTGGCCTATCAACGTCATAGTCTTTAACGGCCCTTAAAGGAAATCTCATCTTGAGGTAAGCTTCGCGCTTAGATGCTTTCAGCGCTTATCTCTTCCAAACGTAGCTACCCTGCGATGCAGCTGGCGCCACAACAGGTGCACTAGAGGTCTGTCCGATTCGGTCCTCTCGTACTAGAATCAGATCCTCTCAAATTTCCAACGCCCACAACAGATAGGGACCGAACTGTCTCACGACGTTCTGAACCCAGCTCG
>CAYOLQ010000189.1:0-5002 GCA_964404825.1 uncultured Chitinophaga sp. | reverse complement strand
ATGTTAACTGTGTTGCAATGTGTGATGTTGATGCAAATATCCTGAATGAAAGGGCCGCTGAAGTGCAGAAGACATTTAATCAAACACCAAAACTGTACGGCGATTTCAGAAAAATGCTGGAACAAAAAGATATAGATGCTGTCATAATCGGCACTCCCGATCATTGGCACTGTCTAAACCTGGTTTATTCACTTCAGGCAGGAAAGCATGTTTATGTTGAGAAACCTATGGCAAACACCATTGGCGAATGTAACATTATGGTGAACGCTGCAAATTACTACAAAAAAGTTGTTCAGGTTGGACAGCAACAGCGGTCCGGTTTTATTTTCAAAAAGGCCAATGAACTTATTAAATCGGGACAGATAGGAAACCTGCGAAAAGTAAATATCTGGGCTAATTTCGAATATGGAGTCGGTCCTGCAATTGTACCTGATGATGCTGTTCCGGCAGGCGTTGATTATGATATGTGGCTCGGACCTGCTCCCAAACGTCCGTTTAATAAAAACAGATTCCATGGATCATGGAGACATTTCTGGGATTATGGCGGGGGACTGATGTCGGACTGGGGCGTGCACCTAATCGATATGGGGCTATGGACAAAAGATCTTGTTGAGGCTCCCGAAATGGCTACAGTATATGCAGCCAATACATTTCAGGAAAAAAGAGCACGGGAAACTTTTGATACCATGACGGTTAGTTTTCCGAAAAAGGATTTTGTAATCAACTGGGATATGACAGCAGGTCTGCAGCGCGGCCCTTATGATATGCTGTACGGTCTGGCTTTTGTCGGAGATAATGCTACCATTGTAGCCGATCGCTCAAAAATTACCGTTTATCCCGAATGGGATGGTAAAGACAAGAAATTCAGAGCCGAAGAATACACGTATACGGAAGGCAAAGAATCGCATAACGAACATGTGCGGAACTTTCTGGATTGTATAAAATCGGGAGATAAACCGGCTTGTCCTCCTAGGACGTGCAGCTGCGCTTCATGTGCATATGGCAAATATCGCTGCCCGCACAGGTGAGCCCATTTTGCACTTCGATGCTGAGAAAAGCAAATTCAGAAACAGCAATGCTGCCAATGAACTGATTACTCCTGAATACCGGAAACCATGGACTTTACCATCATTTTAGTCACATAACCAAAACCAAAAACTATGTTAACACGCAGAGCGTTTTTAAGCACGTCGGCTTTAGCCGCAGCATCAATGCTGTTAGTAAATGATGAGCTTTTTGCAGCCCTTGGAAAACAAAAACTCAGAAACATTGGCTATATCTCAGGGATCATAGGTAAAGATCTGGCCGGAGACTGGAAATCAATTCTGAAACAAACAGTTGATTTTGGCTTCAATGAAATTGAAATAGGAAAATATCTGGGCGATTCATCTCAGGATTTTTTGAAATATTGCAAGGGAATAGGGCTCACACCTATTGTCGGCGGAGTACCCTTTACGGTAAATGAGGATGAGCTTATGAAAAAGCTTGATGAACTGGCAGCCCTGGAACTGAAGTATGCTGTGAATTACTGGCCATGGAATGGTGGTGGTCCTTTTATGCTGGAGGATTGTAAACGCAGCGCTGAAATGCTAAATAAGATGGGAGAGATTTGTAATAAACGCGGAATTAAATTCTGCTGGCATAACCACGATAAGGAATTTGCCGCAATGGAAGAAGGACTGCCCTTCGACTACCTGATGAAAAATACCGATAAGGATTTGGTAGCTTGTGAACTGGATCTGTATTGGGTTGCTAAGGGTGGAGCCGATCCCCTTAAAGTATTGAAGAAATATGACGGAAGAATTAAAATCCTTCACGTGAAGGATATGGCCCCCGGTGAAAAACAGGACTTTGAATGTCCGGGAAGCGGAATAATTGACTTTCCGTCGATTTTCAAAGAAGCTGTGAAGCAGGGTATCAATCACTATTTCGTGGAACGGGATAATTGCCCCGATGGAATGGCTTGTCTCAGGTCGAGCGGTGAATATCTAAGAAATCTTACATTTTAATTGTAAGTCTCATATTCTGCTATGTTAAACCGTCGTCAACTACTTAAAACAGCAGGAGCTGCTGCAGCAGCAGCTCTTGTTCCAAAAATTGTTCTGGCAAATTCACCTGAAAAAAAGCATTCTTTCAGGTTCTGTCTGAATACCAGCACCATTCGTGGACAAAATCCCGGACTCCCTGGATATATTGATATTGCATCAAAAGCAGGTTACGATGGCATTGAGCTTTGGGTGCAGGATGTCGTGGATTACAAAAAAGCAGGAAACTCACTTTCAAATCTGAGAAAAACGATTGAAGCAGGTGGGCTGACCGTTGAAAGTGCCATTGGTTTTGCTGCCTGGCTTGTCGATGACGATGAAAAGCGAAAGCAAGGTTTTTTGCAGATGAAAGAGGAAATGGAAATTATGGCTCAGCTGGGCTGTAAACGAATTGCAGCTCCTCCCTTCGGACTCAAGCCGGGAAATCCTGTTGATCTCTTTAAGGCCGGCGAACGCTATAAGGAAATTATTGATCTTGGCCGGTCTACCGGAGTAATGCCTCAGCTTGAATTCTGGGGTGCCTCCGGAACTGTTTTCAGCATTAGTCAGGCCTTGATGATCGCCGCAGCTGCAGGTGATCCTGATGTGCATATTCTTGCCGATGTCTATCATATGTTTCGGGGACAATCCGATTTTAACACACTCAAAATGCTCAGAGGTAATGTAATTGAGCTTTTTCATATGAATGATTATGTTTCCACAATACCCAGAGAACTACAGCAGGATAAAGACCGGGTTTATCCCGGAGATGGCGTTGCTCCCATGAAACAAATACTTATTGACCTTGCGGAGATGGGCGGGACTAAAGTACTCTCTCTTGAACTTTTTAATCAGGAATACTGGAAACAGGATCCATTACTGGTCGCGAAAACAGGGCTTGTTAAAATGAAATCTCTGGTATCGGAAATCAGCTGAGAATAAAGAATCCATATTTAAAACAAACAAAATGTACCTGTATAAATCCCACCTAAGTATTAATAAACAATTTCTTGCAACCATAATGTTTATGTTCCTGGGTATTTTGCCTCTTTCCCTCACCAAAGCTCAGAATTCAGATGATTTGCTGATTCTGAAATCTGCCGGTATCGTTGCTCCTTTCGACGAAGTTATTGTCTCGTGCAAAGGTGAAGGAATCCTAAAGGTTTATGACGCGAAGGGCAGGGAATATGTAAAATCTCAGGTGTCCGACAGATTCGCATTCAAAGCCGGAGGAGCGGCGGGTACTCAGAAAATTACTCTTTTCGATAAAAAAGGAAAGCTCCTGGCAATCGAAACTTTCATTCTTAAAGCTGCTACAAGTCTCGGGGATGGAGGGAAATTTAACAAGTTGTTTAATATGTGTCTCGACGGAATGCTGGAAAGCGGTTCAAATGGTATCGACGATTTTATGTGGAACGGCAAAAGTTATAAGTTTTATGTTTCGTGGGATCTGGATAACAGCAATGTAATGAATGGATTGCAATATTTCCTGCCATATGGATACGGGCTTACAGACTTACTCAGGGAAACACAAAGGGAAGACGGCATGATCTGGAGTTTTGTACGGAACAGCAAAAGTGAATACCAGTATTACGAAACTGCATACGGACCTATTAATTTCTTTAAATGGATCAAGGATGGCTGGTTTGTGCGCCAGCCGGTTGATAACCATTCAGACTATTGCTATGTAAACATGTTTTACAAGCACTGGAAGGCTAGCGGTGACACAGAATGGATGAAGAAAACACTTCCCTCTGCTGCTTTGGCCCTTGATTATTGCTATACCGATTCAATCCGCTGGTCGGATAAATTTCAGCTTCTGAAAAGGCCTTATTGCATTGATTCATGGGATTTTCAGGTAATGGATGGATATACACCGGAAGCAAATATCAGTCCTACAATGGTAGTCGTTCCGGGGAAAACAAAGTATGGAATTTTCTTTGGCGACAACACCGGATATTTTGAAGCATGCAATCAGCTTGCCGAAATGTACGAATTCATAGGAGAATCCTCCAAAGCAAAACTTTACCGTGAGAGAGGTGTGATGATTTTGAAAAACCTTACCGACCTTGCATGGAACGGGAACTTCTTCACACATTATATCGATGAGGATCCTTCTGTCATCCGTAAGCTCGGAGTTGACGAAAAGTCACAGATTGCCCAGTCAAATATGTATTCTGTAAATCGTGGAATTCCGCATGAAATGAATGTGGAAATCATAAAAACGTATCAGGAATTAAAGGAAAATCTCCCTGCAGGATCACCCGGAGAATGGTATTCTATTTACCCTCCCTTTGAACGGGGTTTTGGAACGCATGGTGATAAATGGCAGTATATGAATGGTGGAGTTGCAGGTCACGCAATCGGCGAACTCGCCCGTGGAGCCTATGAAAGCGGATTTGAGGAATACGCATCCGACATCCTGATCAGACTGTATGAATTGGGTAAAAAGTATAACAATAAAATCTATTTTTCATATACCGGTGCGATCCCGCCGCCTCCCGTCGCACCTGAATATAAACCTGTTGATATTTCTGCTATTGCAAACATGGATATTATGGAGACAGGAGGTAAAAATGTTTTTAAGTGGATGAATGATTCAAAACCGGGCAACGATATGAGGGGATTACCCACCGGTGCTCAGAAATTTAATAATATTGATTTCACTGTTCTTGATCCACTTAAAACAGGACGACGTGTGGCAGTGGCAGTTTCAACCAGTAAAGGATTTCCCGCTAAAGCAGAGGTTGTTGTCAACGATACCGCAGGATCTGTTTATCTTTTGCATTCCTCATCGGGCGGGGGATCAGCTAAAATAGCCGGGGCAATTACTTTTGTTTATGCCGATGGAAGTTTTAGTTCAAAGTACCTTGTAAGGGATAAAGATATCTGTAACTGGTGGTTCCCTTCCCTGAATACAAATCATTCCGGTGTAGCATGGTCAGGACCGAACCTAGTTTCAACTGAGGTTGGTGTTT
>CAYOLQ010000188.1:0-5004 GCA_964404825.1 uncultured Chitinophaga sp. | reverse complement strand
GAAGGATTTAATAATTACATAGAGTGAAAAAATATTATTTTGTACTGTAGATTTTAAAAAATATTTTAAAGCAAAGTAATTTATTCTGATGTGATTCCCAAATAAACCGATTTTTTATTTAGTCCTACTTTGACAGATTTGAAAAAAAATTCAAAATGCAAATATCAAATTGCAAAATGCAAATTAAGGCTACATATTTAAATAGAAACTGGCGATAATATTGTATCTGCTGCACGTAACTTTTGCTTTTTTAAAGTCATGTTATAGAATCACTTTCCGGGAAATTTAACATACCAGTTATTTTCATCCATCAGTAATGACCTAATTTCTTCAGCTTTTGATCCTTTAAATTTCTCAGCTATTTTATTTGCCAGGAAGGCAGGATTTCCTGTTCTCTTTGCCACCCTCATCAGATCATAAAAGCGCTCTCCTTCAAAACCAAGTTCCCTGGCTCTTTCATCCAATATTAATTCAACAGCATATATTTGTTTCTCCAACGATTTATTAGTCAGGTCAATATACCCATTAATTTCATTTGTAGTTGGATTAAATAAGTAATTAATATTACCAACCTTCAATTGTTCATCTTCATTGGAAAAACCTACTCTTCCCCTTACACCTTTCTGTTTACTGTTATAGGCATAATACCCATTATTCACTATTGTTAATCCCGTTGAAATCTCAGCATAAACAGTATTTGAAGTATTATGCAAAAATTCCCACATTGCATAAATCTCAGCAGCATAAAGATGCATACCTGCAGCCCTGTAAATGGGAATATAGGCATCCCGGTCAACATCGCTCTTATTGATAGAAAATTTGTAAACGACTGTATCCACCCCGGCCATCATTAACAGGGCCTCCCTGTCTCTTTTTTCCATTTTCAGTTCCAGCATCAGCTCCACATCTTCGAGTAACATAGGCACTCCATTCTTAATATAATTAAATGAAACGCCATAACCACGGTAAAAATCACCAGGGATTCCGATTACGGATGTGTATGTTTTTGAAGGATCAACAGTATTTTCCAGTATCTTAAACCCTTCCCAGGTACCTTCCCAATATTGAACGGCCCTGGGGGTTGGTTTCAGCATATACTGGTTACCTCCCTGGTTAGAATAATAGTACTGAAGATTGTTTTGCTGCCGGTAATTCTTGCTGTACCATACTGTAAAAATATGTTCATAATTATCCAGGCCTGTAAAAATACTTTTCCAGTTGTTATTCGAGAACTTAGTGTCCAATCCATATTTTATAAAAGAATTGTTTGATTCATTATTATACAAAAAGTAATTCAGGTGATCCATTGACTTTGTATAATCCCCTCTGAACAAATACATTTGAGCAAGAAGCGCTTGATAGGATGCCTGGCTCCAGGTTGTTACTTGCCAGGTGATATCATTATTATCAATATTATATTGAATGCCAACTGCTTTAACATTTTTTTCAAGGATCATTGAAAATGAATCAACAATAGCATCCAGGTCCAGGTAGATCTTGTTGTATACAACCGAAACATTTCTGAGGGTATCATTATAGTAACCTTTAAGATCAAAAATTATTTGCTCAGGAGCAATAACTGTTTTCCCGGTATTGATATATTCTTCAATATCATCCATTGATTGGATATTCGGATAAATATAAGGTATTTCCCCATAGATCCTGGCAGCATTAAAATAGGCCCATGCGCGCATACACTGAACTTCGCCATACAATTTATCGTAATTATCGATCAATGCTTTGGGATCCAGAACTGAGGGTTTTTTAAGTGCAATTTTATTGATCAGGTTATTGCAATTTACGATCAGTTTATAAAAGTTCTCAGGAGATGCATATTTATTATCCGGTGAAATACTAAAATTATTTATTTCAGTTAAATCCCTGTCGGCATTATTGGTAATTTCCACGAGGTCTCCCCGAACCTCACCCAGGATATATATTTGTTCTGCCAGGTCCTGCTGAATGGCATAAAGTCCTAATCCTGCCGTCCGGTAATCGTTAAATTCCTTAAAAATATCTTTGTCATCCAGAACGACACCCAGGTCCGGATCAAAATAATCCTTACATGAAAATAAAGAAAGGATCAGGGCCATTGCCCAGAGCAGATTAATTTTTGTCTTCATATGTATACTCATAATCATATCAGCTATTATCCGTTATAATCCAAATTTCACTCCAATAACAAAACTTCTAAACGTTGGAGATTGGGCATAATCAATACCTTGTTGTACAGAGGAAGCAGAATAACTAACTTCAGGATCATATCCAAGGTATCTGCTGAATGTAAAAAGATTATTAACAGAGATATAAAAATTTGCATCTCTGATTGCCCACATTCCTTCAGGAAGGGTATAAGATAAAATAATATTTTTAAGTCTCAGGTATGAACCATCTTCAATCCATCTGTCGGAGAATGCGGAATTTCCAACCGGATCATTATACAAGGCCCTTGGCATTGTGGTCACCTGTCCTTCATATGTCCACCGGTTGAGTACGGATGCTGCCTGATTAGACAGGTCATTCATTTTCTCCGTTTGATAACGTGTATAATTAAATACATCATTTCCGATTACAAACTGTACCAGGTTATATAAAGTAAACCGGCTATATTTTATTGTCAGGCTCATGCCTCCATAAAAGTCGGGAAATGGATTACCAATAATGGTTTTATCATATTCATTTATCACCTGGTCGGGTGTACCGTCTGGTCCGCTAAGATCAAGAAATTTCACATCTCCAGCCCTAAATGGAATCCCTCTCAGGCTGGTTATGCCTGCATCGGATGCTTCTTTTGTCGTAGCAAAAACTCCGTTTGTTTTATAACCATAAAAGCTGTATACAGTTTGTCCGGCCTGGGAAATGATTTCCCCGGCTTCAATCGAAGTGATCTGACTCCCTCCTGAAATGGATGAAAGACTATTAGTTAAACTGGCAAAATTTAATCCAAGGTCAACATTGAATTTACGCTTTTCAATAAGCCTGCTGTTAAAAACCAGTTCAACTCCTTTATTTTTTGCAGTTGCCCCGTTTATAAGCTGATATTTATATCCCAGATATTCCGGCTGTTCTTCATAATTTACCAGGTCTTTAGAAAGGTAATTGAAATAATTCAGGTTTATATTGATTCTTTCACCAAATGCTGCAAAATCAATACCTGCATCAAATACCTGGTTAGTTTCATAGCTGAGGCTGGTATTTGGCCTGGATCCCAGTATGATACCTGTTGTTTCGCGAAAATAAAGTTGCCTGTAAAATACCCTTGAATTATAATTTCCTATATTGTCGTTCCCACAGAAGCCAAAAGTAGCCCTGAGTTTAAGGTCGCTAATCCAGGAAATGCTTTTAAGGAAATTTTCATTTGAGATTCGCCATGCCGCAGAAAATGAAGGGAATAATCCAAACGGAGTGTCAAATAATCTCAGACCCGATTTAACATCCTTCCCGGTTCTTGAAGAGCCATCCATAGCAGAATGAGCTCCCAAAAAGTACTTGTCTTTAAAGGAGTAATTCGCTCCTCCATAAAATACGAGGGAATTCCAGTTACCAAAATCACCTGTAATTTCGGCCAGAGTTGTTTCCCCGAACCTTAACGAGCGGTATACATCAGAGGGTGTGTTTTTTGCTATTCCCCTGTCCTTCTCAAATTTATTCGTATTAAGCCTGAATCCCAAAAATGTGGATATTGAATGGATCCCGCGTGATGTTTTATTATACATCAACCTGTTATCGTTGTATAATGATTTCAGGTAATTGGCCTGACGGTTGGAAATATTATAAGCAAGCCCGTTATTGTATTCGCCCATACCTGTTGATGGAAGGAACACCCCTTCTATTGAAGAATTAAGGTTAAAACCTAATGTTGACTTCCATTTGAGATGTTCGGTAATATCGGTGTTGACATTGTAGGTACCCACAAAACGGTAGTTGTTGTTATTTGCAATTATTCCGTTTATAATAGCCACCGGGTTGCTGACTCCCAAATTATCCACTCCATCGAGAAAAGACAACTCATTTCCATCTTTATCAAACTGGTAGGGATACATGACAGGACTTTTTTTAAGACTTGCAAGAACAGGATTAGAATAATCAACAGGACCAGACTCCATGAGATTTGAACTTCCATAAACAATGTTGTTATTTACATACAACTGCATCCATTTAAAGATATTAAATGTACCCACGAATCGTAAGCTTATCCTGGAAAAATCAGTTGCCTTAATTATTCCTTCGTTTTTGGAATATCCGAAAGACAAACCGTATTTTGCAATTTCATCTCCGCCTTTTACGCACATATAAAAATCCTTAAGAGTTGAATTGCGAAAAACTTCATTCTGCCAGTCGGTATTGTGGTTATAACGGTAATATGTATCGGAATATTCATCATTGTATAACCCAGGATAAGTACTGACGAAAGATTCTTCATTTACATCAGAGGTAGTAAGAATTTCATTTGCCAGGGTTCTGTATTGTTCGCTATTTAACAACGGAATTCCCGCCTGAGCAAGGTTTACGCCTGTTTTCAGCGACACATCAATTGTTGTATTGGTCTGTGTTGGTTTAAGAGTCTGTATCCAGATTATTCCGTTTGAGGCTTTTGTACCATACAGAGAGGTTAATGTAACATCCTTAATTACAGACAATTCAACAATATCCTCATTCACAATGCTTACATAAGGATTATAAACATAACCGGAGACATTCGATGGAAACAATCCATGGTTTTCGTAAGGAATACCATCAACAATAATTAGCGGCTGGCTCCCGGCATTCATGGAATGCATTCCCCTCATATAGGAATAGGTTCCATAACCCGCCATCCCGGAGTGGTTTGTAGTTAGCATGCCGGGCACTCTTCCCTGGAAATACTGGTCAATTGTCTGATAGGGAAGTTTAGTAACATTTTCAAGGTTAAGAGAATAATCAGCGCCGCTGAGATCTCTGCGAATTTCGTCCTTTATTGGTTTTGATATAATATCGTATCCTGATCGCATATCCTTGGTAACC
>CAYOLQ010000187.1:0-5022 GCA_964404825.1 uncultured Chitinophaga sp. | reverse complement strand
GTCCCCCTGGTAAAGTCCAGCGGGGAATGCTGTCTTTAGAACCGAATTATACCCCTAATGTTCCAAGTAAGATATGCGCTGGATCGGTAATACGACATAACATTTTTTACGCCACTCAGGCAAATCAGCCTTTTGTTTTTATGCAGGGAATAGCTAATACAATTGATAATATCAACACTGACGGAAACATTTATTATAATACATCTGACCCAAAAGCGGCAGATGCTTACTTCACTCTGGCGCGGAAATACGGAAATGAAGTTCATAGTGTTACATCCGATCCATTATTTATGGATGCAGCAAAAGGAGATTTCAGGCTGGCACCCAATTCACCGGCACTGAAACTAGGTTTCAGGCCTTTTGAATTAAAGGCAGGACAAAATTGATACAATCTATTTCAAAGAAGGGGCGATCAGAAATTACGGCAATAGTTCTTTGTTTTAATGATAGTGCGCAATGTAAAGCGTATATCAGAAAGGAATAAAAGTTAAAAGCACTACACAAAAGTTTTTTCCGGGGAAAAAAAACATTGCTTTATTCTGAAATAATATTTGGGTTATTAAAAAAAGTTTGTACGTTTGCAACATGTAATTACAGGATTACATCATTACAAATTAATGAGATTGAAATGAGAACCGAAATGTATCAGAAAGCCACAAAACCAACCATGTATTTTATTGGCGTAACTACCACTAAGTCTTCAATAATGCAAGTATTCCCTGCATGGGCAGAATACCTTGGCCTTGGAACATGTGAGATCAAAGGAATTGATTTAAAAATTCATGACGAGCCTCTGAATTACAGAAAAACTGTAGCATTTATAAAGAACGATCCACTTTCACTGGGAGCGCTGGTGACAACACATAAAATCGATCTGCTTAAGGCTTGCAAGGATCAATTTGAGGAGTTGGATGAATATTCGGGATTGATGAATGAAATCAGCTGTATTTCAAAAAGAGATGGAAAGCTTGCGGGGCACGCTAAAGATCCGACTACCAGCGGGCTTTCTCTTGAAGCTTTTATTCCTGATAATTACTGGAAAAATACAGGTGCCGAAGTATTTATATTGGGAGCAGGCGGGTCAGCCATAGCTGTTTCATGGTACCTGATGAAAAAAGAGCATGGTGAAAATCGCCCATCAAAAATAATTATAGCAAACAGAAGTACCCCCCGGCTTGAAGAGATGAAACACATTCATGCTCAACTTGATACCAGCATTGATGTGGAGTACGTTCATGCATCTTCTTTAGACATTAGTGATGGGATTTTAAGTCGCCTAAAACCTGGTTCTCTGGTAATAAATGCCACAGGAATGGGAAAAGACACCCCTGGCTCTCCTCTTAGCGATAATGCAATATTCCCTGGAAATGGACTGGTTTGGGATTTTAATTACAGGGGAGACTTGGTTTTCCTTGACCAGGCACGAAAGCAACAAAAAGAGAGAAACCTTTCTATCGAAGATGGATGGGTATATTTCATTCATGGCTGGACCCGGGTTATTTCGGAGGTTTTCCATATAGAAATCCCGACCAGTGGAGAAAGATTTGATAAATTATCTGAAATAGCTGCGAGGCAAAGAAAGTGATTTTAAAACATATACAATTATTGTTAATTATAAAAAAGTATAACTCATGAAAATAACATTAATACCAGTTTATTTCGTTCCTGGACGCGACCAAAATTTCGATAAACATTTACTTATTGTAAAAGATCTATTAAAAGACGAAGCAGAATTTATCGAGCCGCATGCCCTGGGTACAACCTTACCAGATGCCGATGCAGTTATTTTCCCTCAAATGCTCGGTGAGGCATACAATAAAATAGAAGCATTAAAAGCTATTTCCCTGCCTATTATGGTTATTACTTCTGAATTTGGTACTGTAAATATGTGGGATTGGGAAGTGGTAAATTATTTAAAATTAAATGGCATTCAAACCATCTGCCCACCCAGCCTCGAAGATACCAAATTAGTTTGTAGGGCGCTTTTAGTTCGCAGGTTGTTAACCGAAAGTAAATTCATTGTCTATCAGGACGATCCTGCAGGACCAACAGGACAGCAGTCTGATATTTTTAAGCGATTCTACTGGTTCGAAAAAGAATCTTCACAAAAAATGTTCGAAAAATATGGAATAAATATCGAACAACGCAGTTTTAGAAATCTGGCCAAAAGTGCAAGCCAAATTCCTGATAACGAAGCACAACAAGTTATCGATAATTGGAAGTCAAAACATAAAAGTATCACAGGGAAGCCCTTATTAAGTGCTGTAAAATTATATCTGGAGCTAAAAAAAGAATATGCCAAAGATGATAACATTCTGGCCATGGGCATAAACTGTCTAAACGAATCGGCATGTTGCGATACAACACCTTGCTTTGCCTGGAACTTATTATACCAGGAAGATAAAATGGTTTGGGGTTGCGAGGCAGATACCATGGTTATGCTAACTGAGATACTGGCAGATAAAGTGCTTCAGGTACCGTTTTTCATGACAAACCTATACCCGTTTATTATGGGGAAGGCAGCTTTGGCCCACGAAAGAATACCTCATTTCCCTGTTGTTAAAGAACCTAATAACCATATTCTGGCCGCACACTGCGGTTATTTTGGTTTGCTTCCAGAAGTTTTTTCAGATAAATGGAATTTGCGTGAAAGAGTTCTCGCCATGGTTAATAAAAATGCCCATGTTCTTGATGCAACCATGCCTACAGGCCCGATTACACTTGTTAAATTTCAGCCCTATTTGCAAAAAATCTCGCTTTCTGAAGCTGAGCTGACCGGCTATATTCAATATGAAAATTCCGATTGTTTAAACGGAGGTATTATAAAGGTTAAAGACGGACAAAACTTTATTGATAAAGTTGTTTCACACCATTATATTGTAATGGCAGGCCATCAGAAAGCAGCCATGCAATTAATTGCCAGGATTTTTGATTACGAACTGGAAATTATATAAACGGGTAAATAGTGGTGTCGCCCCTGAAGAGACAAAAGGAATAGAGTATATGAAATCAGAAATAAACACCAGGGTTAATCCCTTCAGTCTTGGAATAGACCTGGAAACAGGCAATATGCCGAATGCAACCAATCACCTTGTCAGACGGGCATCCGATATGAAGGGGTATTATTTAAATGAAAATGCGTTGGAGGATCTGATAAAAAAAGATTCAGATCCAATTCACTATGAAGTATTTGAACTTCCTGTTCCGGAAGAATACGGGCATTTGATGTATTGCATCAGCAAACTCTATCCCGGAAAAATTGGCGAGGAATACTTTTTTACCAAATGGCATTATCATACCGTAGCACAAACAGCTGAAATATACCTGTGTCTTGCAGGCGAAGGTTATATGGCGATGAAAACATCTGAAGGTGAGTTCGAGGCAGTTCGCATGGAGCGTGGTCGGATGGTATATGTTCCCCCTTTTTGGGCACACAGGTCTGTAAATACCGGTATTGAGCCGCTTGTTTCGTTTTGCGTTTATCCGGCTGAGGCTGGACACAATTATGGCGATATACAGGAGCAGGGATTTCCCAAACGAATAGTTGAAATACATAATTCAATTCATTTCATTTAAAATAAGTCATGGAAAAAATTCTCATTACGCCACGATCCATAACCAAAGACGGACATCCCTCATTGGATAGGCTTCGTAGTGCAGGTTATGAGCTGGTATTCTGTATGCCTGGGAAACAGCCTTCTGAAGTAGAACTCATTAACCTCCTGCCTGGGTGTTGCGGATATCTTGCAGGAGTTGAAAAGATTTCTGCCGGGGTATTAACCGCTGCGCGTGGACTTAGAGTAATAAGCAGAAATGGGGTTGGAATTGATAATATCGATTTGAAAGCTGCCCGGGACTTGAAAATTACCATTTGTAAAACCGAAGGGGCAAACGCCCGCGGTGTGGCAGAGCTGACTATATCCCTTATTTTTGCAATTACCAGATCAATCCCATTCGTCGATGGAAAGTTGAAGGATGGTCAATGGGAACGAAGATTGGGAATTGAGATCCAAGGGGAAACACTTGGAATCATCGGTTGCGGAAGAATAGGGAAAGAAGTAGCTTTTCTGGCCCTTGGCATGGGAATGAATGTAATCGCTTTTGATCCATTTATAAACGACTTTTTTACGCCTGCCACAAACTTTCGGTATGCAGGACTGGATGAGTTATTGGCAAAATCGGATATCATCAGTTTGCATATTCCTGCAAGTGCCGATGGTAAACCCTTGGTAGATGATTCATTTATTCAAAAAATAAAAAAAGGTGTATATCTGATTAATACTGCCAGAGGTGAACTGATTGACGATGAAGCCGTGATCCAGGCATTAAACACTGGAATAATAAAAGGATTTGCAACTGATGTATTTCGTACCGAGCCACCTGTTAATAACAAATTAGTGAAGCATGACAAAGTTATCACAACGCCTCATATTGGTGGATTCACTTTGGGAAGCGTTGACAGGGCTATGAATGGAGCTGTTGATAATTTATTGAAATATCTTAAGTAGTTTACCATTAAAAAAGCAAAATTATGAATTTTGAAATTTATCGAAAAATCGAGGAATTCCGGATTGTCCCGGTCATTGCAATAGAGGATGCAGACTCTGCATTACCGCTGGCGGATGCCCTGATCGGTGGTGGATTGCCTGTTGCGGAGATTACTTTCCGCACCGAAGCTGCATCTGCGGTTATATTAAAAATTGCAAAAGAACGGCCGGATATGCTAATCGGGGCTGGAACTATTTTAACGATCGAAAATTTAAAAAGAGCTATTGATTGTGGCGCTAAATTTGGTGTTGCTCCCGGCTTTAATCCAAAGATAGTTGAAGAATCTCTGAAACTGAATTTTCCTTTTTCTCCTGGTGTAATGACACCATCTGACATTGAATGTGCCCTTTCCCTTGGAATTAAAGTGTTGAAGTTTTTTCCTGCGGAAGCTGCCGGAGGGACAAAAATGCTTAAAAGCCTGGCAGCGCCCTATGCTCATCTCGGCGTTAGATTTATCCCTACCGGTGGAATAAA
>CAYOLQ010000186.1:0-5076 GCA_964404825.1 uncultured Chitinophaga sp. | reverse complement strand
CCCATTGATTCGGCTATGCCAGGTAATGGGTCTTTCATATCTTTACTATACTCAAGACTGCAGGTTCCGGTATATTTTTCTTTAATTATAGTTCTGAAGAATTTTGGAAAATCAATTATCCCGCGTCCTGCTTCGATGCACCGGCCTGCTTTATCGGGCTTATCGACATCCCAAATACGGTATTTAATAACAAACTTGTAAAGGGTGTTCCATAAACCCTTATCAAAATCACCGGTGCCTTCAATACTTACCGGTACTGAGTATTCAGTATTATTACCCCAATGAGCTATTCCCATCAGGTGAGCACCCCAGTTTGAGATCATACCGTTATAATAAGAATCAACCCGCATCCAACCCGGGCGGGAAATAACGTCTTTTACATTATGAACTCTTTTTTCGGTAAAGGGTGCTTCCCAGGCCGGTCCCAGCCAGAAATCGTAATTAAGTTCGCCGGGCACAGGCATAATGGGCTGGGGAGGAAGTGCAGAACCATTTCCTTCGGGCGGAACAGATACGTAAATACGCAGTATTTTACCAATCCGGCTGTTACGGACCAGTTCAACAGCACGGGCAAATGCAGGTAATGTCCTGAACTCGCTGTCGTTGCGCGTAATCACACCATATTTTTTTATTGCTTTAACCAGTTGGCGGCCATGTTCAATACATGTCGATATAGGCTTCTCCAGCGAAATATGCTTCCCCGCTCTTGCAGCTTCAATAGCCATAGGTACGTGCCAGTGATCAGGTGTTGAGATCATAACAACATCTATGTCCCTGCGTTGGAGCACCTCACGAAAATCACTGAATGCATTGCACCCTTTGTATGAAACTCCTTTTTGCTGAGAATAAAAATCATTTACCTGCTTTTGTCCGTTGGCAAGTCTCCATGAATCCACATCACAAACAGCAACAATACGGGCATGATCTGAAGCTAGAAGTTGAGGGGTATTAAACGCTACCGTTTGTCTTCCTATGCAATCATGGCTATGTTGATCCTGTTGGAAGGAGCCTTTTCTTTTAATAAATAGGACGGCACTATAGTCGGGATGGCAAATGTACCGACCGTTCCGAATGCAGTTTTTCTGATAAATGTTCTTCTGCTTGTCAAGATTCAAACTTTATAATTGAATTAAAAGTTTACTCAGTAAGTGCATTTTCGTGCTTCTTCAGCAAATGCTTTGATCAGTTTCAGATCAGCAGTAAAAAACTGGTCGGAAGGGGATAAAATATAACCACCGTTTTCACCAGCCTCATCGAAACACCTGCGTACTTCTTTTCTTGTTTCCTCCTCCGTGCATCCGGTGAAGAAATGGAACTGGTCAAATCCTCCGATCATGCACACTTTGTCTCCAATCCGTTTTTTTGCTTCTGCAAGGCTTGTATCTCCACCCATTGCAAATGGAGTAAATGTCTCCATTGCATCAGGATTCATCGCGGCAATATCTTCAAGGATTGGCATCATGCCACCACAGGTATGATATACGATCCTCTGGCCTGCCATATGTGCAGCTTCGATCAGCTGTGCATCATAAGGAGCGACGAAATCATTAAATATCTCAGGAGATATGACGGTTGTTGAGGCACTTCCGCCACCAAGTTCATGAATATCGTATTTTGCGCCTCTCAGCGACTCAATATAGATTTTCTTCCTGTCCCTTAGCAAGCTGAGGAATAAGTGAACCCATTGAGGATCAGTTAAAGCAGCCATAATGAGATTCTCTGTTCCAAACAAACATGAGGCATCCTGCCAGCATCCCGGTTGTCCGAATCCTTCAAAACATGGAATAAATCCCCTGAACAAACCTCTATTGCCATACTCTTCTGCTTCCTTATTAATTGCCTCCACATCACATTTGGGTGAAGGCATATACCTGGCAAGAATATCAATATCCGACTTTTCCTTGATGAGATGTTCTCTCAGCCAGGTAGTATTTGAATCTGATTGGAGAATCATTGATAAAGTCTTTTCAGGTGTTATTATATTAAATCGTTTGGTAGGATATTTCTGGCCTGATATATTTTCAGTCGAAAATCTCCAATTGTCAGTACTTACTCTCCGGGTTTCAAGAAAGCCAACTTCAGTTTGAGTCGGATCAAAATATTCTCCTTTGGTTGAATCAAAAGTATAGGCAATCATGCACTTAACCGGATCCAGCCCGAAATGTTCAAAAAATTCCTGGTCCGAAATCCCATCCATATGGCTATCAAGAAAGGAAGGCAATAAATAGTGAGTTGTAACCGGAAGCCTGTCCGTTTTTTCTCTTGCTATTGCATTTAGAAATCTTTGTTTTGTGTTCATAATAATTACAATTCATTAATTGAAAACATATCATTTACAAGGGGAAAAAAATTTCCGGATCATTCCCTTGAGTTATTGTAAAACAATTTTTTCCAACTCCTCCAGAGATTTGCCTTTCGTCTCTACCAGGTATTTTCCATAGAAGAAAAAACTGATAAATGTGACCAGTGAATAAAATGCAAATACATATCCTGCGCCTGACTTTTCACCTCCGGTAGTTTCACTGAAAAGACCAATAATGACAGGGAACAGGAAAGAGATTGCCGCATTAAAGATCCAGTTGGTAAAGGAACTAATGGATGTTGCTCTGGCCCGGATATTATTCGGGAACATTTCTGAAAGCAATACCCAGATCACTACGCCCATTGAAGAGGCAAAAAATGCCTGGTAGCCTAATGCACAGAAAAGAAGAGCATGATTCCCGAACAATCCGAATCTTAATGTCAGGAAGATTAAAAACAGGAAAACAGACATCCCTATGGCACCTGACATAAGAAGTAATTTCCTTCCCACTTTATCAATAAGTAACATTCCTATCAGGGTAAATATCAGGTTTACAGCGCCGATGCAAACAGTCTGGAATAGAGCTGAATCGCCTGAAAAACCAGCAGTCTGAAAAATAACCGGGGCATAATACATAAGAGTATTGACACCGCATAATGCTCCCATCATGCCTACAGTAAGCCCGATAAGAACCACTTTACGATAGGGTTTTTTGAACAGGATAAAAAAGTTCGTCCGGAATATATCCTTGTTAATGGATTGTATGATTTCATCTATCTGATCATCAATTTTTTCTCCCGGATAAAGACTTGTAATTACCTCCTTAGCCTTTTCCTGTTTACCAACCATTACCAACCATCGGGGACTCTGGCTGATAAAAAATAAAGTAATGAAAAAAAGAACAGCGGGAACTGCGCCGGCCATGAACATCCAGCGCCAGTTATTCTCTCCGGTATTTATTAGTAAGTAGTTGGAAATGAATGCAAGTAATATACCACTGACAATGGTCAACTGATTTGTAGCAACCAGTCTCCCGCGTATATTTGCAGGAGAGATTTCAGATATATACATCGGTGCCAAAACGGATGCTCCTCCAATTGCCAGTCCGCCAATAAAACGAAAAAATACGAAAACGGAAAGAGAAGTTGAAAGTGCTGAGCCTATTGCAGAAGAAAGAAATAATATAGCCAGAATCTTCAACATAAGTCTTCTGCCAAAAATATCCCCTGGTTTACCAATAGAAATTGAGCCAATGACACATCCTGCCAACGCAGAACTTACAGCCAATCCCAACATTGCATCGGAAAGATGAAAATAATCAGTGATAAATGGAATTGTACCAGAAATTACAGCACTGTCAAAACCTAATAAAAGCCCGCCCAAAGCGGCACTTAAACTACAGAAATACATGTACCATCTGTTTCTTTTATCTGCTGCCATATTTTTGAGATTCAATACTTAATAATTGCTATAAACATTTCTATACTATCTTTTAAAACCCGGGTTTAGCGACTTTAGCCCGAATTATATTCTCCTATTTTTAATCATAAACTTATATTTATAAAGAAAAACTGAAGAAATTCCCAAAGCAGATAAGCTAAAGACACTGGAGTTTAAAATATATCTACGTTTCATTTATAATTGAATATTTCTTTCAAAGACATTTTTTTATTATAGCGATTTTCTGATAATCACATCCGGCATAAATACTTCTTTCGTTGGTTGTGGATTGGAAATAAAATTTGCAATGGATTTACCCATCCCTTCAACATCAATACTGATTACTGTGATCCCGCTGCGGATATAAGCTTTTATAGGTGTTTCATTGTATGAAAGGATCCCCATATCCTGACCGATGAGCAGCCCCATCTCATCTCCTTTTTCAATCAAAGAAATTAAATCAGTATCTTCAATCACCCAAAAAGCGGTTCCCTTTTTTATTTGTTCATCGTTTACCTCATTTTCTATCTGATGAACTATTCCATTTTCATCACAAAATTCGTTGAATGCAGTTTTTATAATATCAGGATTCCCGATCTTCTCAGGAAAAACCAGAATAAACTTATTATATTTAAACAGTTGTGTTTTCAGCTTTCCCAAAGAATGCTTCACCCCGGAATAAAAATCCTGACTAATTGAAGATACTTCTTCGAGTAAAGGAGGCCGGCTGATTTGTAAAAGTTTTTTAGGCGGTATACGTGATAAGGCTGATTTTATCTGCTTGTCCTCCATCCCACTGATCACATACAAACCATAAGAACCCATATTTTCGAGAAGTAATATGTTTAATACATTGGGATTGCAATGATGAAAATACAGGTCAATAACAATTTCCTTGTCAGAAAGAAGTTTAATAATCTGATTATACAAAATTTCCTGGAACATACTAAACGTGTTAAGACACAGAAATACTTTCAACTCACGTTTAACATCCATGGCCTTAATGAAATGACCTACTTTATCTTCAGAAACAATAATCCCTCGTTCCTTTAACACATTAAGAGCTTTAACAACTGTCATCCGGGCCACCCCAAGCGTTAAGATAAACTTATTGACGGATGGAAGAGGGTCTCCTATAGAAATAGCATTATTGTCTATCGCGTCTAATATTCCTTCAGTTATTGCATTCTTTTTCGATGTTAGTTTTTTATGAAGGTTAATATATTTAAAAATATCAGACATATTCTACTCTATTCTATTTAGCACTGTAAATTACAAATCATTTTTGGAAATGGGTTAATAAAATAGAATAGAATTTTGTTAATAGAATAGTA
>CAYOLQ010000185.1:0-5125 GCA_964404825.1 uncultured Chitinophaga sp. | reverse complement strand
ACGATAATTAGTTTTCATCCAAGGTCTTGAGTAGAAGTGATGAGGTAGCGGGGTAACGGGGTAGCGGGGTAACGGGGTAGCGGGGTAACGGGGTAACGGGGTAACGGGGTAACGGGGCTTTGTCCGACCCCAGCCCTACTCCGGGTAGGGAGGGCTGCTATAGTTAACTGAGAGGAATTACTATATAGCCTCAAACCCCTTTAGCCCGTTACCTCGTTACCTCCGTTACCCCATCCCACATCAATACCCCAAAAAACATCCAATTCGAACAATTTAGAACTATTTTAATTAATTTTTAAATACCTTTGTAATCTTAAAAAAAAAGACGATTAATTAAATTTAATAACCTAAAAGAAAGGATAATAAAATGTCACAAGTGAAAAGAGTCTATACCTTTGGGAACAAGAAAGCCGAAGGTAAAGCTGACATGAAGAATCTGCTTGGTGGTAAGGGTGCCAACCTTGCCGAGATGAATCTTATCGGCGTTCCGGTTCCTCCGGGATTTACCATTACTACTGAAGTTTGTGCTGAATACAACAAACTCGGTAAAGAAAAAGTAGTTGAGCTTATCAAGTCAGAAGTTCAGTCTGCCGTAAAAAACATTGAAAGCATCATGAACACTAAGTTCGGAAGCAACGAAAACCCATGTCTGGTTTCCGTACGTTCCGGAGCACGTGCTTCCATGCCCGGTATGATGGACACAGTTCTCAACCTGGGAATGAACGATGATGCTGTTGAAGGACTTATCAAGAAAACTGGAAATGGTCGTTTTGCATGGGATTCATACAGACGCTTCGTACAGATGTACGGTGATGTTGTTCTGGGGATGAAGCCGGTTTCGAAAGAAGATCCGGATCCATTTGAAGAAATCATCGACCATATGAAAGAGAAAAAAGGTGTTGAAGACGATACCGATCTCGCAGTTGAAGATCTCAAGGAATTAGTTAAATTATTCAAATCTGCCGTTAAAAAGCAAACCGGTAAGGATTTCCCTTCCGATCCATGGGAACAACTATGGGGAGCAGTTTGTGCTGTTTTCGACAGCTGGATGAATGAAAGAGCTATTTATTATCGTTCATTAAATAATATCCCCGAAGAATGGGGTACCGCCGTTACCGTTCAGGCAATGGTTTTTGGCAATATGGGTAGCAATTCCGGTACAGGAGTTTGTTTTTCAAGAGACGCATCTACCGGTGAAAATATTTTCAATGGTGAGTACCTTATTAACGCTCAGGGTGAGGATGTTGTAGCAGGTATCAGAACTCCTCAGCAGATTACCAAAGAGGGTTCAATCCGCTGGGCACAGCTTGCTCTGGTTTCAGAAAGCGAAAGAGCTTCAAAATTCCCTTCTCTGGAAGAAATTATGCCTGCTGTTTACAAAGAACTCTTCGAAACCCAGCATAAACTCGAAATGCATTACAAAGATATGCAGGATATGGAGTTTACCATGCAGGATGGTATGCTATGGCTGCTTCAAACCCGTAACGGAAAACGTACAGGTGCTGCTATGGTGAAAATTGCTATGGATATGCTCAGGGAAGGTAGTATTGACGAGAAGAAAGCACTGAATCGTTGCGAAGCTGCTAAACTCGATGAACTCCTTCACCCGGTTTTTGAAAAAACTGCTATTAAGAATGCAAAGGTTCTTGCAAAAGGTTTACCTGCATCTCCGGGCGCAGCCACAGGAAAAATTGTATTCTTTGCCGACGAGGTG
The DNA here is from genome assembly GCA_964404825.1 of uncultured Chitinophaga sp. GTDB lineage: Bacteria > Bacteroidota > Bacteroidia > Bacteroidales > JACJXF01. Next base: position 3,411 of record CAYOLQ010000185.1, on the reverse strand, counting down.
GAAAACTTCTCATCTAAAGGTGAAAAAGTTGTTCTCGTTCGTATCGAAACTTCTCCAGAAGATTTAAAGGGTATGAACCTTGCTCAGGGAATTCTTACAGCCAGAGGCGGTATGACATCTCACGCTGCTGTTGTGGCAAGAGGAATGGGTAAATGCTGCGTATCAGGAGCCGGAGCCGTAAAAATTAATTACAAAACCAGAACCATGGTTTGCGATGGTAAAACCTTAAAAGAAGGTGACTGGATTTCACTTAACGGCTCAACCGGTGAAGTATATGAAGGAAAAATTGCAACTATTGATCCTGAAATGAGCGGAGATTTCGGCGAACTTATGACACTCGCTGACAAATACGCAACAATGAAGGTTCGTACAAATGCAGATACTCCTCATGACTCAACTGTTGCAAGAAATTTTGGAGCACAGGGTATTGGACTTTGCCGTACTGAACATATGTTCTTTGAAGGTGACCGTATTAAACCGATGCGTGAAATGATTCTGGCTTCAGACGAAGCAGGAAGAAGAAAAGCACTGGTTAAACTTTTACCGATTCAGAGAAAAGACTTCGAAGGTATATTTGAAGCTATGAAAGGTTTACCCGTTACAGTTCGTCTGCTCGATCCACCTCTTCACGAGTTTGTTCCCCATGAAGAAGAAAATCAGAAGGAAATGGCTAAAGAACTAGGCATAACTCCTGAAGAAGTTAAACAAAAAGTTGACGACCTTGCCGAATTCAACCCAATGTTGGGTCACAGAGGTTGCCGTTTGGGAAATACTTATCCTGAGATTACTGAAATGCAGGCCAGAGCCATCATCGAAGCTGCAATTAATCTTAAGAAAAAAGGAATTGAAACAATTCCGGAAATCATGGTGCCGCTTATCGGAACCCTTAAAGAATACGAACTTCAGGAAAAAATCATCAGAGAAACCGCTGAAAAAGTATTCAAGGAAACAGGTCAGAAAGTTGAATACCTGGTAGGTACAATGATCGAAATTCCAAGAGCTGCTCTTACTGCCGATTTAATTGCAGGAAAAGCTGAATTTTTCTCCTTCGGCACAAACGACCTTACCCAGATGACCTTTGGTTATTCAAGGGATGATGCCGGTAAATTCTTACCAGTTTACCTGCAGAAAGGGCTCCTGAAAAACGATCCTTTCCAGATTCTGGATCGCGAAGGAGTAGGTCAGTTAGTTGAAATGGCAACCAAAAAAGGACGTGGCGTTAACCCCAAACTTAAAGTTGGTATATGCGGCGAACATGGCGGCGAACCCAGTTCAGTTGAATTCTGCCACATGGTAGGAATGAACTATGTAAGTTGCTCACCTTTCCGCGTGCCAATCGCAAGACTGGCTGCTGCCCAGGCTGCAATTAACAATAAGTAATAATTATTACCAGACACTGCACCACTCTTTTTATTAACTACTTGCAAAGAGTTTGGCAGCGAAGGCTCTGAAAACCACAGAGTTTAAAAGATGGTAAATCTGTTGAAAAATAAAGGCGGTCAATCTTTTAGATTACCGCCTTTTTTCATGTCGTTTAACATATAAATGTTACATTTGTTGTGAAAGAAATAACATAATAAAAATTTATTCATGAAAACACCTGACTTAAGTATCTATGGAATTACCGGAGTCAAAGAGATTTTTTATAACCCTTCATATGAACTTTTATTTAAGCATGAAACAGATCCTTCGCTTCAGGGTTACGAAAAGGGAATTTTAACCTCAACCGGAGCAATAGCTGTAAAAACAGGAGTATTTACCGGTCGTTCTCCAAAAGATAAGTTCTTTGTCAGGGATAATCAGACTGAAAAAACTTTGTGGTGGGATGGGGTTATCAACTGTCCGGTGAACCAGAAGACATGGACTGCATGCAAAGGTCTTGTTACTAACCGTTTATCGACTCAGAAGCTCTATGTAGTTGATGTTTTTTGCGGAACCAACCCGAGTTCCCGTATGAAAGTAAGGTTTATCATGGAGGTTGCGTGGCAGGCCCATTTCGTAACCAACATGTTCATCCGCCCTTCACTTTATGATCTTGAAAATTTTGGTGAGCCCGATTTCGTTGTTTTGAACGGATCCAAAGTTACCGATCCTGAATGGAAAGAACATGGTTTGAATTCAGAGGTATTCGTTCTATTTAACCTAACCGAAAAAATGGCCGTGATTGGTGGTACCTGGTATGGAGGCGAAATGAAAAAAGGTATTTTTTCTCTCATGAACTATTATCTCCCGCAAAGAGGTATAGCTTCGATGCATTGCTCTGCAAATGTGGGTGAAAAGGGTGATGTGGCTATTTTCTTTGGACTTTCAGGTACCGGTAAAACCACCCTTTCAGCCGACCCGAAACGTTACCTAATTGGTGATGACGAGCACGGCTGGGACGATCAGGGAGTATTCAATTTCGAAGGTGGATGCTATGCCAAAACTATTAAGCTGAGCCGTGAAAATGAACCCGATATTTGGAACGCCATCCAGCATAACGCTCTTCTGGAAAATGTTTCTGTGCTTGCTGATGGCTCGGTTGACTTTAACGACTCATCGGTAACAGAAAATACAAGGGTTTCTTATCCGATATTCCATATAAATAAAATTGTTCTGCCTTCAAAAGCCGGACATGCAACAAAAATCATTTACCTGTCCGCAGATGCCTACGGGGTATTGCCTCCGGTTTCAATTCTCGACAGGGATCAGGCACAGTATCACTTCTTATGTGGTTATACATCTAAACTGGCAGGTACCGAGCGTGGTATAACCGAGCCCGTTCCTTCATTTTCACCGGCATTCGGAGAAGCATTCCTCACCCTTCATCCGACCATGTATGCATCCGTTCTTGCAAAAAAAATGGATCAGCATGGAGCGAAGGCTTACCTTGTTAATACAGGATGGAACGGCACAGGCAAGAGAATATCAATAAAAGATACACGTGCAATTATCGATGCCATCCTCGATGGTTCCATTGAAAAGGCCAAAACCAAACACATCCCCATCCTTAACCTCACTATTCCTGAGAAACTTAACAATGTAAGTGACGGAATTCTGGATCCACGTGAAACCTATGAACAGGTAAACGATTGGGAAACCAAAGCGAAAAGTCTTTCGGCCCGCTATATGAAGTATTTTAAGCAATTTACCGATACTGAAGCAGGGAAGGCTCTCATAAACGCAGGGCCGCAGGTATAAGGAGTCTGGTTTTTTAGTTTTCAGGGCAGTGGGGTACAAGTGGTGGTTATGGGGAAGTAATCAGATCCACATGTTTTCTCACAAGCTCTGTCTTGCTATGTCCCCATTTTGTTTATCTTTGAGCCCTTAAATCCTAATTAATGGAGCACTTCCTCGATCTGTTTATAATGTTGATTCTGGCTTACCTGTTGGGTTCCATACCTACCTCAATCTGGATTGGGAAAGTATTCT
>CAYOLQ010000184.1:0-5168 GCA_964404825.1 uncultured Chitinophaga sp. | reverse complement strand
GCAGAGGAACGATTCAAAAACCTCTTGTAATTAACAATTATGGTTACTTCAAAACCCTTGGCAAAAATCATTTCTTCGCGCAGTCGAAATTCAGAGTTCCGGTAACTAACCTGGCGGAAGGTTCGAATATGATTTCTTATACTTCTGATACAGAACAACATGGGATTGAAATTCTCTGGCCTGGCCCGGCTTTGCTGGTGCGCAGCGATCCTGCGGCTCCCCGGGTGGCTGTGCCTGAATTCAGTCCGGCACCGGAAGATTCATATACTTTTCCCTTCGTAACAAAAATAACTACAGCAACCTCAGGAGCTGTAACCTATTATACCACTGACGGCAGGGATCCGAATACAAGTGATAAGATTTATCTGCCGCCCATGCAGCTTTCACAGCCTGTGACCATCAAAGCAAGGTCTTTTAAGGAAAACATGCTGGAAAGTGAAGTTGTACTGGCTGACTTTGTCTTAAAAACTGACATTAAAAAATCCGAATCTGAAAAATCTGTTTTAATATACCCTAACCCTGCAAGGAATGTATTGCATTTTCAATTGCCGGGGGGGGGACTCCCTGAAAGGATTAGTTTGTATGATACCTTGGGAAAAAAGGTTGTGGAATATTCAGATAAAAATTCCGTTTTAGACGTTTCTTCCCTCAAACCGGGGTTATATTTTTTACACATATTTTCACAGAGAAATACGCATATTGAAAAAGTAGTAATTCATTCAACGGATTACTTATAAATAATACTTCCTGCTTTAAAACCCGGGTATGCAAAAATATTTTCCAGGTCTGGTAATTATTCTGTTGTTTAGTTGCAGTAGGGAGATCGAATTTCCTTCTCCTCTGAACAAAATCGAAACAATAGCTAACAGGGTAATTTCAGAAACTGCCTTTGCTTTTGAATTGAATCCGCAAACCGAAACCCATGGGCTTCAGATTCTTGATTTCGGGGAATATACAAAATCCGGAATTCAACAAACGTTCATAGCTGTATCTGAAATTACTTCCAAATCCGACACCTCGCTTTTACTTGGTTTATCATATGCAGGTGAAATACGCCTCCTTATTGATGATTCCCTTATTTTTAATGGGATTCTTAAAGAGAATTATACATTTCGGGAATATACTTATGACAGATTTAATTTTGACAACGAATTGCCGATCCCGCTGAAAAAAGGAAAAAACCGGATTACCCTTGAGCTTACTTCCGCACAGCAAAATTGCTTAACAATACTCCGGGTTATCGACAAACTTGGAAACCAGGAACCTTCTGTAATATGGAACAAATTTGAAAATGTTAAAAATCAAGAGGGAAATTCCTGGATTTTTCTTGGCCCTTTATCCGGTGAAGAACTCAAATCATCAAATACAATCGCTGAAAAAATACCCATCGACTCTGTATACAGTCTGAACTCCCAGTTTTATCCCTGGAAACAAATCTCTGTCAGGTTACTCAGAAGCCTTGTAATCCCTGAGAATGCTGTTTTCAAAAAGGAGCCGTATGCCGACTGGCATTATGGTATTGGTACCGTATTATTAAGTTTTCAGGATCTATCACAAGTATCCGGGGATGAAAAATATAAAATTTTTATTAAGGAGTATTACGATTTTGCTCTGAATAATTTCGATTATATTAAATTTCAGCATGACAGTATGATTGCAATACGCGGAAGTTTTCACCGCCTGGCAAGACTTTCCATGCTTGATGACTGCGGGGCTCCGGCCACAGCTCTTCTTCAGCTGCAAATAGAAAGGCCTGAACCTGCATATGATTCTCTCATTAATTCGTTATCATCTTTTATTGCCCATAACCAATACCGGCTTGATGATGGTACCTTCTGTCGCCCTGAACCTGTACCTTATACTATCTGGGCCGATGACCTTTTTATGAGTGTTCCATTTATGCTGAGGATGGGAAAGATTAGTTCCGATTCAATCTGGTATAATGATGTGGTAATGCAGATTTTGAATTTTAACCAATATCTGAAAGACCCACAGACCGGATTGTACCGGCATGGCTGGTTCGACTCAAAAAAGGAATATGCACCTGTGGCGTGGTGCAGGGCAAATGGTTGGGTAGCCTGGGCACTTGCTGAAGCACTTCTCTATCTTCCTGCGGATTATCCGGGATATGATAAAATACTTGCAATTTTTAAAGAAAACATATCCGCATTAAAAAACTATCAAAGTGAAACCGGTTTATGGCATCAGGTGCTTGATGATAATGATTCTTATCTCGAAACCTCCGGTTCTGCTATGTTTACCCTTGCCATGGCAAGAGGGATCAGGAATAACTGGCTGGGAGAGGAATACAAACCTTATGTAATGAAAGCCTGGACAGGAATTGATGCCAGAATATCCAACGATGGAATAGTAAAGGGTATTTGCAGGGGAACATCTATTGGCGACTCCCCCGAATTCTATAATTCCCGGGAAACATTCGATAACGATTCGCGGGGTTTGGGTGCTGTTATAACAGCTGGCATTGAAGTTCATTTGCTTTTGAAACGGACGAGTAAAGGGGAATCCGGAGAATCCAAATAGAAAACCCCAAATGAATCCGTTAAAAAACAACATAAGGTGGTTAATTGCAGTTCTTCTTTTCTTTGCAACAACGATTAATTATATCGACCGCCAGGTTATTGGAATCCTTAAACCATACATACAGGGCGAGCTGGGATGGAGCGAAATAGATTATGGTTATATCGTTTCTGCGTTTCAGTTTTCGTATGCCATTGGTTTATTTTTCAGTGGATTTCTTATCGACAAAATCGGAATACGGCTGGGTTACTCCATCGGAATTTCTTTATGGAGTCTTGCCGGGATTGGCCATGCATTCATGAAATCAGTATTTGGATTTGGTGTGATGCGGGGACTGCTGGGAATCGGAGAATCGGCTAACTTCCCTGCAGCCATTAAGGCTGTGGCTGAGTGGTTCCCAAAGAAGGAAAGAGCTCTGGCAACAGGGTGGTTCAACTCCGGTTCTGCCATCGGTGCGATAACAGGACCGATTATCGTAACCTACCTAGGAATCAGGTTTGGCTGGCAATGGGCATTTATCGGAACCGGCTCACTTGGCTTTATCTGGCTGATATTTTGGCTCCTTTTTTACAAAAGTCCGGGAAATCATAAGAAATTGTCAGAAGCAGAATTCAATTATATTCATCAGGACAGTAAGGAGGAGGATGAGTCGATTCGTTTAAGCTGGAAGGAAATGCTTAAGGATCGGAGAATTATTTCGCTTTGTACAGCACGTTTTATTTCTGACTGGGCGTGGTGGTTCTTTTTGTTCTGGACACCTTCTTATCTGAAAGACGCTTTTGGATTGGACCTTTCAGAAGTAAAATACCCATTGATAATTATTTATACTGTTGCCAGCCTTGGGGGGATCTCCGGAGGATTGATTTCCTCGGCAATTATTAAAAGAGAGAAGAGCCTTCTCCTTGCAAGGAAAAAGAGTCTGCTTGTTTTTGCGAGTTTTGTTATTCCTGTTTTGCTTTGTGGATTTGTTTCAGAATTATGGGTTGTTATTGCATGCATTTCTCTCGCAGCCGCAGCTCATCAGGGTTGGGCAGCAAACGTTTTTACAATTGTATCAGATGTGTTTTCAAAGAAAAGCGTAGCCTCTGTAACCGGATTATGTAGTTTTGCAGGAGCACTCGGTGGAACAATCTTTTCAGCAGGCGTTGGATTTATAAGGGAATGGAAAGGGGATTACCTGATAGTTTTTTTTATGATCCCAATTGTTTACTTTTCAGCCTGGCTAGTCGTTTATTTCTTTTATAAACCGGCAAAACTTTCTTCATAATGAAAAAATTATTTGATAATACTTTGTCAGATGCGCAGGGAACTGAAATTCTCCCTATAAATCCCGATAAATTTGATCTGATAAGGTATTCCGAATACGAACAGTCCCTTTTGGAAAGATGTCAAACTTTTCAGGAAGATTCATCAGGAGTTCTGGTTTATCGCAGATTTCGTGTTCCTCAGGTATTCTCATACGGTTGCCGGGATATGAAATTGTCATTGGCACTTCAGCTTGCTGCACTCAATGAATCAATGAAATATAAAGCGGATGTACCGAATTTTCTCGAACCCTGGTATGGAATTGGTCTGCTTGCAGGTGCGTATGGGAAAGAATACCGTTGGGAAAAGAACAATGCTCCGGCAATAGATAAACCATTCGCCACTCTTGATGAGGCTTTGAAAAGTGAGATAGTACCGATTCACGAAACTTCTATTGGAAAGCATAATCTGGAAATGATAGAATATTTCATCGACGCAACAAAAGGAAAACTACCCGTTTCATTTGCCGATATGCAATCTCCTTTGAATGCTGCTTCCTTTTTAATCGAAACGAATAATTTCTATCTGTCATTTTACGAGGAACCTGAAAAACTCAGGGAATTGATTATCAAACTTACTAATCTCAGCATAGAATATAACCAGAAACAAATGGACCTCTTACGGGATGTACTTGCACTCCCCGGACATGGTTTTGCAAGCTGCAGAACTTTCACTGATCTGGGCATGAGTTGCGATATTATTTATAACTTACCCGGAGATCTTTATTTAGAGTTCGAATCGGAGGGAATTGAACGGATTTCAGCTCCATTCGCTGGAACAGCGTTTCATTCCTGTGGGAACTGGTCTGAAAAAATCGAGGATGTAAAGAAGCTGAAAAATTTGAAGATGGTTGATGCTGCCTTTTCTCCGGAAACAGATCCGGACTCAAATATGCTGAATCCCTTTTTGAAGCGCCTGAGAAATACAGGTATTTCATTAAATGCACGGATGGTAGGGGATAGTGGTTCACTTTTAGAAATTGTCAGAAACGAGGATCTTCAGGATATGAAAATAATTTTTGTAAGCTATTGTAAGACTCCTGAAGATCAGGAAATCTTTTATAATTTCATACGTAGTATTTCTGACTGATTTCATGAAACTCTGGTTTTGAATTGAAAAATAGAATCACCTGTTTTTTGGGTGGTTATTAAAAAAAGAATAATGAAACGAATTGCTATTATCATTTTGTCGGTTATTTATTCAGCCATAAGCTTTTCGGGCTATTCCCAGCCGGCCTTTCCGGGGGCTGAGGGCTTTGGAAGCTCCACTCCGGGAGGAAGAGGAGGGCGGATTATACTTGTAACAAATCTGGAAGATTATATTCC
>CAYOLQ010000183.1:0-5177 GCA_964404825.1 uncultured Chitinophaga sp. | reverse complement strand
AGGAAATATAATAATAATTCAGGCTAATGTTTAAAAGATTACGTTCATCCGAACTTTTGAAGATAAACTGAATTGACATTATCACAGTACAAATCCAACTAGATTTTCTCTATTATCTTAGTAAACAGAATGATTTTAGATAATTTAACGTGAGTTCGATATAAAATTAAAGACATAAGCCGAATGATTGATCAATTACTTCCAGATTCAGAGAAGGTTTCTTTGGTAAATAGCAATAGGCTATTAATCCTGCTATTACATTGACAATGTAACCTTCCTGGCTTCTGTGGCGTGTATGTTCAATCTGGCATATGTTTTTTAGTTCATCAAATACAGTTTCGATCAAAGCACGTTTGCGAAGCAAAAGCTTATCCGAGATATGCATCAGGCTGTTTTTCATGGATTCTTCCTTTTTTGGATTGTTTGTCACCACTAAATTAGGAAGAATCAATTGTTTATATATCTCAATATCAAATAGTTATAACCTAAATACGACATATTTTGTTGATAACTAGTGATTTGTATTAATCTCTTATGTCGAACTCACGTTAATTACATCTTGCGCAACCAATTTCAGCGACTCTAATTCTTGACTACTCTTTGCCGAACCAACATGCTTAAATACCTCTCGTTTGCGATTTCTGTAGTAAACTATTTGGACTGCATTGGGTCTAATAAGTGCAATTTTCTTCACATTTTTTAAAGGTAGTATCCCATAGTTTTTTAAAAGCACAAGAGATTTTTCAGCAGCTTCCAGGGAAAGTTTAAGGTGATCCTCTGATCCGACTACCGAAAAAGGAATTTTTTTAGCTTTTTTTCATAACCATACCAGATATAATCGTTATTTTATAAAAGCTTCCTGAATAGTAACAGGACCCAATAATCCGGAAGAAAGAGGTTCCGTAAGCTTAAATGACCTCATTGCTGCCTCAGTAGTAAAAGTGTACCTCCCCGTTGTAAATTCTTTTCCTCCCAATAAACCATTGTCCCATTTTACGGTTCGAACATTGGCATCTGGTTCCTGTCGGTCTCCCAACAATCGATTAATCCACCGATTGGCAACTTCTATTTCAAGATTGTTTTCGCCTTCTTTTAGTGCCTCTGAAATATTAATTCGCCATGGAGCACACCAAACTACACCAATTTCTTTTCCATTTAATTTTACCCGGGCAATATCATGAACTTCTCCAAGATTAATAAAGTATTGGTTGTCTCTTAGGTCATCTATGTTAAATGTTTTTCTGTAAGTAGCTATTCCTGAATAATATTTTATCCCGCGCATATCATGTTTAGCCCAGTTCTGCAATTTTTCAAATTTGATTTCTTCCGGACCTCCCCATGTTGGATCGAATGACACATCCCAGGAACCTTCAAGTATTGTTAATTCTTTTGTTGTCGGGAAATTTCCATTCCCTGTTTTTGAAGAAACGCTACCAACTTTACCATTTGAAAAGGTGATAAAAAAACTTTCAAAAGGAAAGAATTTTAAAGGAATTGTAGAAATTCCGTCCTCAACCTTAAATTCAGTGATTTTTCGCGATTCGCCAGTGGTGCCTATCCAAATTTCAGGTATTCCTTTTGCACGAAACAAACAATCTGTTTCCTGAAAAGATGCAGTTCTGTTGGAAATAAAGTAAATATCTTTATCTGCAGTTTTACGATGCCCATATCTAATGGAGTTATTACCGGAACTGAAGTCCGGATGTATTTTCATCTGAGCCAATATTTCAGCCGTATTTTTATAATCAGGATAAAGTGCTTCCGAATTGATATTACTAAGATTACCACCCCAGTATATACGGCCTTCTCCATATTTTATCTCACTTGTCTTATCAGGTGTTTGAAGCGAACCCCACAGTTTTTCGGACATCGTTTTAACTTGATCGTCGCAATTTGGATAACCTGTTAATCCTGGTGATTTTACCGGTGGAGAACCAATTATAGTTGCACCTTTTTCAACCAGTGAAGCTATTTTTTGAAGAAGCCCGGGTGTCATAGTCTCAAAATTAGGTAACACCATAATTTCATAAGAAGATGCTCCCGGGAAACCAATTTTCCCATCTTTAACCTCAGCCCTTTCCATGAGCATTTTAGGTGAACATCCGTCAAATCCATATCCTTTTTTATCAGGTATGCTGTCATTTTCTGTCAAGGCATCTGGAGGAGGAGTAAAAACCATAGGTGCACCTTCCGGAGTTAAATAAAGAATATCGGATACCGCTTGCCCCTGCTGCATCATGTTAGAACAGCGGCTAATGTATTCGTGGTAAGCGCCAACCATCGGCCACCAGGTTTGCCCCCTGTCCCAATGTACACCAAAATGCCCCATTGTCATTCCAGGCCGGTATTCATCGCCAAGAGGTTTATGAGCAAAAGTGTGGTATACGAAACGATTTACTCCCAATGCCAGTGCCCAGTCGCTTTGATCTTTCATAGACCAGGGATATTGCTGCCAGGACTCATAGTTATTTGATGTAAAAACTTCAGCACCCACAACAGGCCGGCCAGTTATATGGGAAATGGATGTAGCTTCAATGACCGCGTAGTGCGTATCATATCCAAATCCTTTACTCCAGAATTCAGCCATAATCACATCAGCAACAGCACCTAAATCAAGGTCTCCTGCAGGGTTCATATCATAAGGTTCTATGGTAAGTTCCAACCCGTTTTTGTGCGCATAATTTTTTGCAAATCCGGCATGGTTTTCAAGAAGTAACTCCTGGCAGGTAAGGCGCAGATCCCATAAGAAACGCTCACTGATTTCTATACTATTAACCGCACGTCCGGTATAAGCAAGGAAATAAGGTTCAGGATCGTAGCCTCTTCTCTTTTTAAATTCGTCAACAATTCCTTCTGTCCAGTTTTGTGAACCGCTTTCCCAACTATCGATGTGCAAACCTGTCCAACCAACACCCTCTTTCCGGGGAGCCGTCTTTTCCAATAAGATATCAGTATAATTTTTCAGATGGTCTTCAAAGGCCTTTGCATTCAACTTATCTGATTCAAGACCAATCCCCGGTTCCGGAGAAGGACGCGTGCTGGCACCGGTCACCCGGGTTCCCATTCTTATAATAGTCCAGTTTCCTTTAGGAGCATTCCATATGAAATGTCCGTCAGCACGCAAATATTCAGTAACATTAATAATCTCCTTTTGATTAAGGAATTTACTTTTATCTGTTTCTTCAAATTCTGCTGGTGCGGGTAAATATGCTTTTACGTTTGGATAAGAGGAATATGGGTACCTCTCATAAAGCGCTTTTTCGTTTATATCTTTAATTACAGGTTTTGACGAACTGGGAATAGCATAAACCACCACATCTTCATAATATGGATTCTTCATTGTATGCCATGGAGTACTGCGCTGCTCTGGAACAGGAAGCGTAATATCTACCTTTTGATTGCCTGAAATTTCTGTTTCACTAAAAACCAGATGTTTCATCGATTCTTCCGGCTTAATCCAGGGACCACCACTTCCACACCATCCGGGGCCTGCGCCCAAACGTATTTTTATACCCAGCCGTTCTGCTTCCCTTACTGCATGGACAAATAAATCCTGCCAATTCTCGCTCATAAAATCAACCGGACCACGTGGAACTCCAATGCCCACCTCGAGAAATATCAAATTACTAATGCCTGCTTGTTTCATGGATTCAAGGTCTTTTGTCATGTTTTCGCGTGATAAATTTCCATCCATAAAATACCAATAGACTCCCGGCTTTGCAGAATCCGGTGGTTTTTTGAACTCTTCTTTTAATGTATCCGTAGAATGAGTTGTGTATGCCAGCATTGTAAATGCCATAATAAATACTACAGTTGCCAGGCTGATAATCGTCCGAAAAGTAGCTTTCTGTAATCCTAATTTTATCATTTTAGTTAATCTTAAATATCCAAACTGATTTTTTTGAGCCGGTTTTTATACTGGCAATAAGACAAAGCTATTTAATCGTGGCCAATTTGTCCCGATAGCCATCGGGATAACTCCAGTCAAAAATATTTTGTTCTTTTGTCCTTAAAGGCATAAAAAGCCCTCTGATTTTCCCTTTTTGAGCTAACGGAACGTACCTCGTCCATATACTCTCGTGTTGACTCTAATATTTATCTCCCTGCAGGCAGGCTTTCTTTGTTTTTATGCCGCTTCGATGAGCCTGCGTTGTATTGAGCATGCCGAAATATCAAGATCCTCCCAATTGGCTATGTAAAAATGATGTTCATATAATTTATATTTTCATTTCATGTTTTTTGTGTCATACCCATCTTTTATTTTATTCCGCCACATTGATGTTTTTTGTCGGTATCAGGCCTTTATTCAGAGAGCTGACTCGTTCTTCCTTCGGCCTGGGACCAACCTTTGAAAAATCGGGCAAATCAATGCCAAGTTTATAAGCCGGTGAACCGGGTTTCAGCCGGAAATCAAAAGCTTCCGGATTTTCAAATAAAGGATCGGCAATAACCGTATTTTTATCATTACCCGTGGCATTCTTCCATTCCTCGAAGCCGATCACCCTGGGTTTGGGTTGGTCCTGCTGTTCACAATTAAACACATTGCCTGAATAATTCCAGATCAGGTTATTATCACTGTTCCATACCTTGTCTTTTATATCCAGGTTATAGTTTGACCGATAAAAAGATGCGCCTTTGCTGACCATAATATTCTTTTCAAAATTCGCCACGTAACTGCCTCCCCAGTTTGTAATCGATCCACGCTTGACACAGCCTTTATCTCCGAATGCCAGTATATTATTGCGGACTATATTTTCAGCACCCTTTACATTTATAAGGTCAGTGTTGGTATTATAGCAAAGATTTTTTTCAATCAGCGCATGAGTCACCCCATCGTCAAGGTATATAGCGTTGGCACCGTATGCATAACACTTAATATCATGAATTTTATTTCCCCTGATTTCAAGGCCGTCTGTTCTATCCCATGAGTAAATTCCTCCCATGTCGCTAAGAAGGCCCTTACCTATATCGTAAATATGATTATACTCAACTATATTGCTGATTGCCTCATTACCCCCGACAACTATACCTGAATAAGGAAAATCATGTATCAGATTATAGGATATAATATTGCGATAAGCATTGCCTACACTTATACCCATACCTTTATAACCACCATTAAAACCTGCACTGATCCATCCACCGGACTCAATAGAGTTGTCTGTGATCCTGTTAAG